>CBDUIU010000089.1:0-9992 GCA_965367335.1 uncultured Saprospiraceae bacterium | reverse complement strand
AACAGAAACATCAACCTTCATCCCTCCCCCGGTTTGGAGGTGTTTAGCTGGATTTCCGATGAATTGGTTCACTTGTCCAGAAAAAAGTAAATCTACCCGTTGATTAGATTTATGCAAGTGTTCAAAATCTTCCATTGAAGCTTCCCGGTATTTAGCAGCAGCGATAAAGTTTAATCGCCGTTCAACATCATAACTGGGAAATGAAAATTTGATGAAATAAATAGAAGAAACCGCTTCTCCATTTTCCAGCCGAGGAGAAAACCACGGAATTTCCATCGTTTTACGAACAAGACTATCAATTATTACCGGATCTTCAATTCCTTTGACTTCTTCCAATAAGGGTTCTCCAGTATTTTCTATCAGGTAAATCAATTCCAATTCTTTGTCTACCAAGTATTTTCTTTGTTCCTGATTAAAGTCGATTTTATAGTATTCTAAAATCAACCTATCCAACCCTTGTGATGGAGCAGCATCCCGATTCAAAGAATCCGAAATTTGGGAGGAGCCGTAAAAACTGACCAATTGAAAGCAAATTATCAAACAAAAATATCTCATGTCTGTTTATCAATTTTGCCATAAAGCTCCTGCTTTTACAGAAACAAAGCAACTTTATTTTCATAGAAATAAAGTTGCTGGAATTGTTATTCTGATAAAATTTATGTTCGCTATATAAATCAGATACACCTGTGAAAATAGTATTTTCACAGGTGTATCTTTCAAAACCAATCTTATATAAAAGCGGTTAAATATATTTCGCCTGGTTCCGATCCAGCACGATGTCCTTCAACTCTTTCAAAGCGGCATATTCTTCCGGCAAAACTTTGCGGAAAGCCTCTTTGACAGCAAAATAGGTACCCCGCTCTAACTCAGGAATATGCTGTTTGATTTGATCTTTAACGATGCGCACATCGTCTTTGATCATTTGACGAATAGAGGGAATCTCATGCCAGTCGCCTTCAATTGCACAAGCACGACCAAATTGACCATCTTGCTGCTCGAGTGGTTCCAGCTCAATCATATTCTCGGCTGCCTCGGCATGTTCAGGTTTTACATTACCGGTCGGCAATGTCCATTGTTCTTTTTTCTGATCTCCTGTGTTGACCAGGAGAATTTCCAAACCTTTCTGATTAACGCGATAGATAAGTACGCGTGTTTGATCCAAAACGTTCATACGACAGTTTTATAGCTATGACAAATTTTGCGTAAAAGTTACTAAAAGAAAAAAAGCGTAGCCCCTTTTGGCCATTCTCTTTAACTTTCAGTTTTGCACGGGTAATTCATCATCGCGGTAATTTCCATTACCCAATCTCAAGTTGGGCGTACAATAATAGGCTAAACATCAATTTCTGCCAAATGTTTGCAGCAAAAAATGGCTTAGCCATTCATAAACGTTCTAAAATATGGTTATAACCGATAGACTTTCCGTTTTTTATTTGGTTTACGTTTGTCTTCCGGTTGTGGGTTGGGCTTATTTTCGGGGGCTGGAACGATGGGTTCCATCTGAATTTCGCCGAAAGATCGGAAAAATTCTGATAAATCCAAAAAGGGTAGTTCATTCCTTCCTTCGATAGATTTACGTAGGCTGTCCAGCAATTGTTCCATCCGGGCATCTTCTGTAGTTGGAGGTAATACACCAAAGGGCGCGCCTGGTTCACCGGGATTGAAAAAAAAGAAGGTATCAACTTGCATCAAGTCATTATCCTGACTCAATTGATCCATCATTTGTTGCATTTGTTGCTGCATCTGCCGGAAGATATCTTCCATGGAAGGTGCCTCAGTTTGTGCTGTACCGCTAACTGCTAGCAGGCTTACGATAAGGATGGTGAGTTTGGATTTCATGATTGAAAAACGATTTTATTTCACTTAATTTTATCTTTTTCAATGATTTGTTCAAAATTAAAATTTTTCGGAGAAATGACGATAGAACTTATTGGGTAATCTGCTTACCAGGGTTTAAAGGCAGCCGCTAATACGCACTCAGCGCACCTGGATTGGACAGCGAATACTGCTTATTCGCCAATTTCCCGCTTCACCAATTCATATATTGTCAGGGCTTGTAGCACAAGCTCCTCATCATTAGTCAGATTATTCCGGACAATTTCGAATGCACGGCTGAGGTCCGAGGTTTTAGCTTCCGGACCTACCAACGATGCAACATCCTGATCACCAATGATAATGTGTTGCAGGTCTTCTCCGGCGGGTTCTTTGATCTTGGCCAATAACCGATCTGTCCTTGCACTATATAACAGCCCCCCTTCTTTGATTTGTCCGATCAGTTGGTCATCAATCCGTAGCTCCATAAACTTGGGGCGAATGCGGAAAAGGAATTCCCGCTCTGAGGTGCGGGCATAGAGAATACCATTGTGCCCGTTTCCGAGATAGCGTTTATAGGCATACAAAAACACCGGCTCGTGGTAAATCGTAGTAAAAACGCCTTTAGCCGTAGTCGTCAGGCCCTTCTTTCTTACCTGGTTGATTTGATTGAGCGATAGTTGTTCCAGTTCTTCCTGTTTAAAAGGAACTAAATCACTTACCCATTTATCGACCTCTGCTTTCATTTGCTTTAAATCCTTAGTAATCTTATTACTACCGGGCTGAAAATTTGAAACCAAATAAAATAACAAAGTGATCGCCGCAATGGAGATCAAGGAAAAAAAAACTAATGCTACTAGGAATGATGCCATAAACTATTGTTTTATATCGTCTCAACGCTGCGTTTACATACCAGCCCGTTGATTCACTTTAATTCCATTTGCTTTTGCATCGACAAACTGCTTTCGCCGTTGCTTTAAGGCTAACATATCTTGTTTAGTTAAAACGTTTAGATTAGCCGAAAGGATTTGGTCTAGCTCTTTTAAAATATCACTTTGAGGCATTTCGTAGGAGTGATCGTTGTGCCCAATTATATCTTGTAACAAATTTTCTTTGATGATTAACACCTCCTCCTTAAACAGATTACTTTTATTATTGAGTTGATCCATTTTTTTCAACACAGACAAATGTATGCCTTTTCCTAACAAACTGTTTCCTCCGTAATCCCAAGTCTGTAGGAACCAACTGGGAAAAAAGTAGGCCACGCTATCCATTGGGTGTACGTGGACCATTAAGTCTAAAAATTCATTGTCTTCTTCGCTGGCTGTTTTCTCTGCCAAAGGATACCACACTCTGAAATCACGGAAAAAATAAAAGGTTGTTCCTTCAGCTACTTGTTCTAAGGTAAACCCAGGTAACATGGTTTCCAGCCAGGAGAGATCTGGAAGTGGCTCATCCGCGGTCAGGTTATCAAGCATCACCCGATCCGAGATCGCTTCATTTAAAGTATCTACCAGGATTGCTGCTTTGCGATATACGGAAGCAAAGGTGGCAGCATCCGAAATATCTTGAAAATCCTTGAGGTATTGATTGGCTAGTACGGCTGTTCCTGTGCCACCAAAATTATCTAACCTACTGTTAATCAATTGCTTTCCTAATTCACTTTGCCGATTGAGTTGTACTCCACCAGCGTAGACCCACCCCTCTTGTCCGGAATTTGTTTTGACTTTCACCCAGGGTTCTTTGTAGCTAACTCCCCGTAAACGGACGGGACTCGTAAAGTTGCTAATTTCCCCTAATGCGACCACCTCATGTCCGGAAGGTAGCCTAACCACTTCTTTTCCAGAAGTCCCAGGTTCATCCCGTACCCGTAAATTTTCAATATTAACTTTGAACCGGGCGGGTTCAGATTTGGTGAGTTGTTCCACTGGAGTTTCAACGGAGGAAGGCTGCGGGTCTGGGGCTGTTTTATCAGATTTACAGGTAAACAGAAAACAAAGGCCACAAAGTAATAAGTAATATTTTTTCATTGGATAATTTGCAAACGAGTTAAGGAGTTGGACTATTCAAAGTTGATTCTACTTCAAATACAAAGTAAATTAAAAAATCAGACTCAAATAAAAAACATTCATGACCAATTGGACATGAATGTTTTTTATGTATGGATATATTAGAAGGAAAAATGTAAATTTTTATTTTCCCAAATAAGATTTCAGATTATTGCGATTATAGGATTTACGCAGTCGTCGAATGGCACGCTCTTTAATTTGGCGCACCCGCTCCCGGGTAAGACCGTAAAGCTCTCCAATTTCTTCTAAGGTCAGTGATTTATAGCCATTAAGTCCATAGTAAGAAGATAATACTTCAACTTCTCTGGGAGACAGAATCGACAAACCTTGCTGAACCTCTTCCTTCAGAGATTGCTCCATCAAATTAATATCCGGACTAAGTGTCTCATCATTGGCAGCGACAACATCCAACATGGTAGAGTCGCCCTCATCGCCGCTGATAGGTGCATCAAAAGAGAGATGACGACTGTTCCCTTTCAGCATATTGGATACTTCCTTAGGCGTCATTTCCAGCAGCTCAGCCAATTCCTCGTTTGTTGGCTCACGTTCAAACTCTTGTACAAAAGACAAAAACGCTTCATTGACCTTATTATAAGATCCAACCTTATTTAGTGGTAAACGAACGATCCTGGAATATTCAACGATGGATTGGAGGATAGACTGACGAATCCACCAAACAGCATAGGAAATAAATTTAAAGCCTTTGGTTTCATCAAAACGTTTAGCAGCTTTCATTAAGCCGACGTTTCCTTCATTGATCAGATCACTTAAAGAGAGGCCCTGATTCTGGTATTGCTTAGCGACCGATACTACGAAGCGAAGGTTAGACTTGGTCAGACGTTCCAAGGCTCCTTCATCACCTGCTCGAATTCGTCTAGCCATTTCTGCCTCTTCATCAGCGTTCAGCATCGGAATCTTGCCGATGTCATTTAGGTATTTATCGAGGGCAAGGCTCTCGCGAGCAGTAATCTTGTTGGTGATCTTTAGTTGACGCATACCGGTTGTAAGCTTTTCGGGTTTGTACTGGGACTGTACCAGAAGAAAATGGAATTGGTAACAATAATACGATCAAATAACGTCAAAAGTTGCTCGGAAATATAAAAAAAACTTGACTTTTTCCGAAAAAAATCTTAAATGACCGACTTATCAGTTTTAATACATCAATAAGGCAAAAAAAGTTCCGTAATTTAATTTTTTGTTGAATAAAGAATTCTCCCTTCAAATAATAACAAAATGCCCGAATAACAACTGAGGTTATTCGGGCATTTTACTTATAGTTTCAAAGAAAATTAATTTTGAAACGTCTTTTCTCTACTTCCTCCACCATCTCTTCCTGGACGTTCCATCAAAACTTTTCTTGATAAGCGGAATTTACCGGTTTTACTATCGATACCGATTAGTTTTACTTGTACTGTATCGCCAACCTTTAGGACATCTTCCACCCGTTCAATCCGTTTATGATCAATTTCAGAAACGTGTAGCAGACCACTTTTTCCGGCAAAGTCAACAAAAGCACCATAAGGCATTACGGAAGCAACTTTGGCATCATACACATCACCTACTTCCGGCATATGCGTGATCGCTTTGATCCGAGCCAGGGCTTTGTCAATTGATTCTTTATTAGAACTGGCAATGTTGACAATACCTTTATCATCTACTTCAGAAATATTGATAACGGTGTCTGTCTCTGCTTGAATTTCCTGAATAATACTGCCACCTGGTCCAATCACTGCACCGATAAAGCTCTTCTCGATCACGACCTCTACGATACGAGGAGCATGAGGTTTGAAGTCTTCTCTTGGTGCTGCGATGGTCTTCTTCATTTCATTTAAGATATGAATACGCCCTTCCTTAGCTTGCTCCAATGCCTGGATCAATCTTTCGTAAGGCAAACCATTGATCTTGATATCCATCTGACAGCCAGTGATCCCTTTTTCCGTTCCGGTTAGTTTAAAGTCCATATCACCAAGCGCATCTTCGTCTCCCAGAATATCGGAAAGGATTACAGAGCGTCCGTTATCATCGGCAATCATTCCCATCGCAATACCGGATACCGGTGCTGTAATCGGAATACCGCCATCCATCAAGGCCAGTGTTCCAGCGCAAACGGTAGCCATAGAAGAAGAGCCGTTTGACTCCATGATATCAGAAACAATTCGCAACGTATAAGGTGTTTCCGGTAATACCTGGCGTAGAGAACGAGCCGCTAAATTAGCATGCCCTACCTCACGACGACCAGGTCCACGCATTGGTTTTGTTTCTCCAACGGAATAGGCCGGGAAGTTATAATGTAGGATAAAATCATCAAAGTGATGGTTTAACGCACTATCAATACGCATTTCATCCATTTTAGTACCTAAGGTCAGTGAAGTTAGCGCCTGTGTTTCACCGCGGGTAAAAATAGCAGAACCGTGCGTAGAAGGCAGGTAATCCACTTCCGTCCAGATATGGCGAATGTCAGTTGGTTTACGCCCATCAAGTCGAACCTCCGTGTCTAATACCATATTACGAATGACCGCCTTGTTTACTTTACTGTAGTACCGAGAGATCATCTCAGCATTTTCTGTCATGTACTCCTCTCCCATTTCTTCCGTCAGTGCAGCAACAAAATCTTCTTTAACTTTCTTGAAGCGGGATTTACGTTCTTTTTTATCTAGATGAGCTTTGGCTATTTCCAACACTTGATCACTGATCAGGCTTTCAACTTTAGCTTTCAACTCTTCATCTTCTGGTAAAGGTTCGATCACTCTTTTCACGGTAGCTTTTTCACCTACCTTTTGAGCAAGGTCAAGCTGGGCCTGACACTGCACTTTGATCGCTTCGTGCCCTACTTTGATCGCTTCCACTAATTCCAGCTCAGAGCATTCTTTCGACTCGCCCTCAACCATCATCACGTCATCCATTGTTGCGGCAACGATAATATCAATATCTGCTTTTTCCAACTCGGTACGGCCTGGATTCACTTTGAATTCACCATTGATCCGAGCTACCCGAACCTCAGAAATAGGCCCGGCAAACGGAATATCAGAAACAGCCAAAGCAGCAGAAGCGGCTAAAGCAGCTAAAGCATCCGGCATTACGTCTTTATCGATATCGGCAGAGATCAAGTTGATAATCACCTGGGTATCATACATATATCCATCCGGAAAAAGCGGGCGGATAGCACGATCAACCAAACGGCAAATCAACACTTCATTGTCAGATAATTTTGCTTCTCGTCTAAAGAAATTACCCGGAATACGGCCAGCTGCCGCGAACTTCTCCTGGTAGTCTACAGATAGAGGAAAGAAAGATTGGCCTTCCCTCATCTCAAGAGCAGAAACAACCGAGCAAAATAGCATGGTATCTCCAAGGCGAACAACAACGGAACCATCTGCCTGGTCGGCAAGTTTTCCGGTTTCAATCGTTACCTGACGGCCGTCAGGTAAATTAAAAGAGGTAGTAATAGGAATTTGCTTCCCCATGTCTTTTTTAAATTTTGAGAGTTTGCAAATAAACGAAAATAATTACGCATATTTCTGGAAAACTCTTCATATGGGCAGGCTTATGCTCTCCCATATGTTTGATCGACCGGGAGAAATGTATCAGATTGCCAGAAAGACTTAAGATTTTAGAAAGGAAATCACAAAAGTCTTGTTATAAGAAGAGATCGTAGGAAAGGATAAATACCGCGATTGTGTGTTAGTTCATAATAGTCTGCCGATAATTGACAGGGGGCGGCGATTACACATTTCTAATACCTCCAGAAAGTACTTATTAGTTCATTTTAGCTAATTTAACATCAGCCAAATTCTAAACGCTTTCAATAAAAAAGTGTTTCGCCCTTGAGGCAAAACACTTTTTTAAAAACTTTATTTACGCAGACCAAGCTTTTCGATGAGTGCCCGATACTTCGTTATATCTCTTTTCGCTAAGTAGCGCAACAAGCTGCGGCGCTTACCTACCAACGTCAATAAAGTACGACGGCAGGAATGATCTTTACGATTTGTCTGCAGGTGATCTGACAGACCTTTGATACGATAAGTAAACAAAGCGATCTGGCCTTCAATTGAGCCAGTGTTCTTCGCGTCACCGCCGAATTCTTTAAAGATTTCGTCGGTTTTTTCTTTTGTTAGATAAATTGCCATTTTTTAAATTTTTACCATTAGTGATTACTAAAATCAGTTATAGCGGCTGCAAAGGTAAGGAATTTTACTGAAGGAAGGAAGGTGAGAAGATGAAAATGTAAAAATGTGTGCTAACTAATTGCAAACATATGCGAAACTAGTGGAAGTGGGAAATTCCAAGTATCTGTAACAATGCGAAAAGGTCTGATTTTCAAGGAAATGTTGTACGTTCAGGGTCATCCAAATGATCGCCAGGAAATTATTGGAACAACGCAGGACTTATAGTTCCACCCTACTTTCTTCATTCATTTCTTTGAAAGTAATTTCACCCAGGTTGGTGACAGGAATTTGTAGAAAAAAGGTAGCTCCTTGCCCAGCTACAGATTCGATCCAAATTTGCCCGGAGTAATAACTGACAATTTTTTTGCAAATGGCTAAGCCGATGCCCGTTCCGTGGTATTCCTCATTATTATGGAGCCTCCGGAACATCTCAAAAATTTTCTCCTGGTACTCCTCATCGATACCAATCCCGTTATCGCAAAAAGAGAACTGCAGGTGATCAGGTAGCCTTAAGCAATTAACTTCCACCTTGGGGTTGGGTTTATCATTGTATTTGAGACCATTCTCGATCAGATTCTGGAAAAGCTGATGAAATAAGGTCAAATCTCCAGTAAAAACAGGTAAATCTCCAAAAGTGATAGTCCCTTGAGGATATTGCCCCTCGACAAGCAGGAGCCCCTTAATCTCGTTTACTATATTCGTACAGTCCAGGTATTCCTGCTTTAAAGCTCGATTATTTGAGCGAGAGTACTCCAGGATGTCTTCAATCAAGTTATGCATCCGGCGCGCATTGACTGAAGCGATCTCCAGGTATTCCCGCCCGGATTCATCTACCTGTTTTTCATATCGTCTGCGAAACAAATTGAGAAAACTAACAACATTCCTAAGGGGTGTTTTTAAATCATGTGAGGCAATATAAGCAAAGCGTTCTAGTTCTTCGTTGGACTGTTCCAGGTTGCTATTAGCTAGTTGTAGTTTTTTATTCAGCCTTTTATATCCTCGGAAAAAAGATTGAACCATCAATAGAAACAGCGCTAAAACTACAACTACACTAAAGGTTAGTTTGATGGGATGCCAAATACCCGTGAGTTGTTGGGGCCATTCGTAACCCAGAATAGAAGGAATTGCTAATCCCAAAAATCCCAAGGTAGTAGCTATGGTCCATTTAGTCCCCTGTTCTGACCTCATATACAAAAAAGCAATGGGTGGAATGGTCATCAACCAAACCAAAAAAGGAGAATATAAACCTCCGGAGAATGCGCAAAGAGACAGAAAGACGAATAAACTATTAATAGAGAAAAAATCCCCACATAGTGCGAGATTTCCGGTAGTTCGCATCAGTACCAGGAAAACCCAGCTATTGATGAAAGCCACACTCATTACGATGGCTCCAGCAGTAAAACCGATAAAATAAAAGGTAGGAACAAAAATAACTGAATAGGCTATGATAAAAAAGACGACATGAATGATCATGCTGGCAGACCTAAATCGTTTGGGATGATTTAATAAATCTACAGGCACAAATTTGGCTGCAAAGCTGTGTTTATATGTGTTGGGATTATTTGAGTTCATATGTATGTGGCTCAAATATCAAATACTATACCCCAAAACCAGAAATCCCTGAATATTGTTAGAAAAAGTTAATTAGGTAGGTAAACTTATTTTTTTTTCGCTTCATTCCATAAAGCATCCATTTCTTCCAAGCTCATTGACTCCAGGCTACGCGTAGCATTTGCCTCAATATATTCAAATCGCCTTTTAAACTTTTGATTTATTCTTTCCAGGGCAGTTTCCGGATCAATCCCTTGAAAACGGGCATAATTGATCAGTGAAAATAAAATGTCCCCAAACTCTTCCTCTTTTCTTTCCATGGGCATATCTTGTTGTAAGGTCTCTTCAAACTCTTCCATCTCTTCTTTTACTTTATCCCATACCTGTGCAGCAT
>CBDUIU010000088.1:0-10041 GCA_965367335.1 uncultured Saprospiraceae bacterium | reverse complement strand
TAATCTGTTGAAACCATTGTTTCGTATACTCTGCTAATTTTTCGTCAGACGTACGAAGAAAGTTAGGATTACAAAATGTGGTGTACACATGACGAGACTCCGGGCTCACTAACAGAAAGGTATTGTTAGTAAAAACCATTTCATTGTGATAGAGGTCAAAATCGACAGGTGGTGCGTGCTCCGGTTTGACATCCATTCGAAATTTCTTCCCTTCTTTAGCCATGAGCTGTAGGTGACTGGCAAGACTTAAAAGGCGATCACAGAGCAAGAGCGCATCTTCGGGATTGGCAAAGCCACCAATATTGACATGATATTCAATTTGGCTGAGAGTATTGTCAAAAATATGGAGGTGCCAAAGTTCTGTACTTGGAATGCTGTTGTAGAGGTTCAGAATATCATCCGAAGTTTGTCGATTTTCCCCATTAAACAGATCAAGGGTAAATGGTTGACTTGCCAGCTCTTCCATATCCCAGATAGTCCTTCCCCAGACATACATTTTGAACGCCATTAGTTCCGGAAAGTGGCAGTAATGGAAAATAGGAATTTCAGCGGTAGAGTATAAAAAGCGGGCACCCGCTTTTGCATGAGCTTCTTTTACGGTATAGCGTACACCACTGAGATAATCCTGAAAATTTTTCACCGGCTGCGAAAAAGGTTGAAAGCGAAAGTTGACGCGATCCGGCTCTTCGAAGATAAGTTCGTCAATAGATAAGCGAAATTTTTTTGCCAGGCTTTTGAGTTCTTCGGGTGTCAGGTCAGTATCTCCGCGAAGGCGGCGGTAGACAGCATCTTTGCCAACACCGAAGAGTGCTCCGAGGTCTTCAATGGCATCAGATCGGCGTTTGTAATGGGAGAGAATTTTTTCAAAAAGTGTGTTTTGGAGCGTAGCCATTAATTTGTATTTATGTTACTGTCTTTTTCCTGTACATAGCGAATACTACCCGATTCACGTATCCTGACCCAGTAGATGTGTAATTTTTAAGCGTGTCTGATCTATTTTTTTGCGCAGCGCCATAAAATACATACTTCTACTTTTCTCCGCATGTTGGCTAATGGAATTTGAACGCAAAATCACTTTTTCAAACCAGCCCTCCATGTGGGTGGTCAACTGACGGTCCGTACTTTTAATAAAGTTAGGATTTCCCAGCGTGGTGAATAATACACGCCCATCCGTAGTATTTGCTAATATAGTGTTATTGGTGTCAACCATTTCATTGTGATAAAGATCGAAGGATGCACCGGAATGTTCATCCGGAGAAACATGCATTAATGATTTACGGCCAGCTTTGGCCATTTTTTGCATATGCTCTGTTAACTCATTCAATTTATCACACAAAAACAGGGCATCCTCCCGATTTTTAAAACTATCAATCTTGAGTTGATACAGAATTTGGTTCAGCGTGTTGTCCACAATGTTCCTACTCCACAGTTCAATACTGGGCAATCCAATATAGCATTCCAACATGTGGCGCGTAAGTCGCAAAATGGGTTCAGGAATCAGAGAGAACTCAAACTGAAGCTGTTGGAGAAATGGAAAATCGATCACCGTACGGCCCCAGATAAATAATTTAAAACTGATGAGTTCAGGTATAAAGAGCGATTGGAATAAGGGCCATTCCGCAGAGGCATAATAAAACCGTGGGTTACCTGCTTGCCGTGCTTTTTCTAACTCATCAATAAAGCTTTGGAGATAAGATTCCAAATTACCGGATTGTTGAGAAAAGGCATTATAGGTAAAAAACACCGTGTTTTCGTGTTGAAACACCAGTTCATCCAATGAGATGTGAAAAGCCCGGGCTAAGTCGCTCATTTCATCCGGAGTCAAAATGGTATCTCCTCGCATTCTTCGGTAAATGGGATCACGGCCAAGGTTAAGCACCTCACTGATTTTAGCTACAGCGGCAGTTTTAGTAGGAAAACGAGAAAGAATCTGGTCGAATAACGCTTGTTGTAAATTGGTATCCATTTTAAACATAAAAACCCGAAAGCTAACGGGAGGTGAAAATAAACGAGCCCGAAGACCTGAAGTTAAGCAATCTTAAAGACTCCTTAACTAAATCTTCTTGATATGGTCAAAATAAATATATCTGAGTTGAAATAATTCATGAACCTAGCCATCAAATCGCCTGCATCTTGCGGTTGTATTCGGTGGTTACCTGAGTAATAAGCCGAATGACTTTAACCCCAAAAAATTTTTTATCCCGCTCAGGTAACCATTTTTAAGTCAAACAAATCAAGACTTTACATAACCAACGACACGACCAATAACCATGAGAATCATCACTACCTGGGCAAGCCAACATCGCTGGACCGCCCGCCTGCTCATCGCCACTGGCGACATTCTACTGACCCTCCTGGGAATCACGATTGGGCTTGGCTTGTTCCAGCAAGATATTTCCTTTACCACGACCTCCATTGTGGTAATTGCCTGGGTGATGTTGATTACCTTCTATCTTTTTCCCAAAAACTATGATATAAGTGATGCAATGGGTTTTGTTACCCCCCGTTTATTGCGGACGGCCTGCCACTTTGTCCTCTACTTTACCGCCTTTTTGCTCTTTGTAGCTGTAGGCAATCGTTTGCCTAACAAGGTGTACGGTTACCCTGTGCCTCAAGCGCCTTTACCGGCGTTCATTGCACAATCGGGTAATCCACCAATTCCCCCTGAGCTACGCCTCAACCAAAAGCCAGGCGCTGCGCAAAAGGCGATGTTAGTAAAGTATGATCTCAAGGAAACGGTACAAGTCATAACGCTTCATCAGGACATTCAAAATGGCCCTGGTAGCTGGTTGATGCTAAGCATCAGCAGTTTAGCGGCGACGATCATTGCACTGTTGCTGGCGGGTTTGTCCTGCAATATCCTTTGTTCCGGCACCGAGGCCGCTGCGTCTTTAGCGAGCTTGGTTGGCCTTGGTGTCTGGATCGGGGGTGTTGTTTTATTCGGATTATTAGTCGTACGCATTGTACGGTAAAACTTATGGGCATCTTGAATGCCCCATCCCAAAAACCAACTTTCAAAAGAGAAAGGAAACTGAAGTGATACTGCTATTTTTCTAGGCCAATGCGCCTACTGGTTCCAAGAAGTCGTCTTAATTCGGCTCGGAACGCAAGCCCTCGGGTTTGCATCTTCCGGGTTGACTTGTAGAGCCGCAGCCGACAGGGCTCGCATCAGCGGAGGGAAGTCCCTAGGCTGCGGATTTTGGAACTACTAACTGCTTTATAAAATCAGTCAGTCAGATGACCATTTCTAAAGGACACAGCACTGCGTAAAATGTTTTTAGTAAAAATTTTATGCAAAAGTACTATCCTAATCATCTAAAAATTGACAGACTGTTGTAGCAGAAAATTAAATAGATGCTTTAGTTGCGCTGGAATTAGTCAATACGCGTAATTAATAGTTTGAGATCTAATAGTCGCGGCTTAGCCGTGACAACCTAAGAGAATTGTTCCTGTTGTAATTGTTTTTTTTTGTACACCACACCACATTCATTATTTTGGTTAAAAGCACCGCTTTGTCGGTGCTTTTTTTTAACCAAATCTGAGTTGTTAACAAGACAGAAATTTCCTTAACAAGATTTTCTTGACATGATATAAATAAAAATATGAAAGGGTTCTTTTACACTACAAAGTCAGTTGGAAAATCCTGCATCTTGCAAGTGTAATTAAGGGACAAGCAAACAACACTACTTTCAAATACTACACTGGCACTAATAACTTGGGACAAGCAAATAACACTACTTTCAAACACTACACTGGCACTAATAATTAAGGGACAAGCAAACAACACTACTTTCAAACACTACACTGGCACTAATAATTTGGGACAAGCAAACAACACTACATTAACACTAATTGGAGGGAAGTACAAACACTACACTATTTAACCAATACTGAATCAGAAAACTCCTTCATCATTCCAAACCATTTGAACAAACCTATTTGAAAACTTCAAATCTATGAACAGCTACACGCTCCAGGAAGTGCCTTCGGGCACTTCTCTTTAGCTGCTCTTACAATTGCTAATGAATCTGGTTTATAAAGTCGTCTTTTGAAAG
Source organism: uncultured Saprospiraceae bacterium (assembly GCA_965367335.1). GTDB lineage: Bacteria > Bacteroidota > Bacteroidia > Chitinophagales > Saprospiraceae > CBDUIU01. The sequence continues at coordinate 5,986 of CBDUIU010000088.1, read as the reverse complement.
CTGCGCCGTTTCGGTTGCAGCTTTTTTTTAGATTGGAGGCTAGCGATAAGTTTAGTAAAGTTCCCTGCTGTATCAGAAATAACGTAAATCGAAAAATTATAGCCGCATTTTTTTGATGCGATCCATTTCCCGTTTATTGTCCCTTTCCCTGATACTATCTCGTTTATCATAGCTGGCTTTACCCTGAGCCAGGGCGACTTCAAGTTTGGCCAATCCGCGATCATTAAAATAGAGTCGGTAAGGGATAATGGTAAAGCCCTTTTCGGTCACCCGGCGTTCTAGTTTTTTGAGTTCCTGTCGATGAAGTAACAGCTTCCGAAGTCGGCGAGCCTCATGATTATAGTGGGTACCGAGTTTGTATTCGGCAATGAAAAGGTTTTTGACATAGAGCTCCCCTTTCTGAAAATAACAAAAGGCATCCGTAAGGTTTGCTTCTCCTGCACGCAAGGATTTAACCTCAGTGCCAGTAAGCATGAGGCCAGCTTCGTAAAAGTCGAGTAACTTATACTCAAATTTTGCCTTACGATTTACAATTTCTACTTTTTTAATTTTTCCTTTTGCCATTTTTCTGACAAGTTATTTGCATAGTGTGACCCTAACAGCGTTTTGGACACACCTTCTGTTTAAAATTTTCCAGGGCCTCTGAAAGTTAACCTTCTTTGATTGATCGATTCGCTCAAGCAATATAACTACCTTAGAAAAAGAAAGTTCGTATCACTTCAATTTAACGGCAGTTCCGTAAGCTAAAATCTCAGAGCAACCAGCCATTACCATGGAAGTCATGAAGCGAACATTAACCACCGCATCAGCGTCAATACGCTCTGCATCAGCGATCATACGTTCTATGGCTTCTTCCCGGGCATCAGCCATGAGCCGGGTGTACTCTGTAATTTCTCCACCGATAATATTCTTTAATCCGGCGAATAAGTCCCTGCCAATGTTCCGCGCACGCACGGTACTTCCTCTGGCAATATCGATTGTTTGGATCACTTCGTGACCGGCGATCGTAGCTGTAGTGCTTATCAACATAAGAGATGGTTTTATGGTTCCTTAAATTGGTTTATATGTTTTCTAAAATAAAATCTGTCATCTTGGTATAGATGTGGATCGTTGCATTGTCACCATAGATACCATGATTTCGGTTAGGGTAAAAATAAGTGTCAAATTGTTTTTTTGCTTTGATCAATGCATTAGCTAATTCGACGGTATGTTGAAAGTGTACATTGTCATCAGCGATACCATGCATCAATAGAAATTTACCTTTTAATCGATCCGCCAAATAAATAGGTGAGTTATCAAAATATCCTTCTCTGTTTTCTTCTTCGGTTTGCATGAAACGTTCCGTATAGATGGTATCATACCACTTCCAGTTGGTTATCGGTGCTACGGCGATAGCAGCTTTGAAAATATCATTCCCCTTCAAAATGCAGTTAGCCGACATGAAACCACCATAGCTCCAACCGTAGATTCCAATGCGTTCACTATCTACATAGGGTTGTTTAGCCATGTATTTTGCAGCTTCAATTTGATCGATCGTTTCATATTTCCCCAGTTGCTTATAGGTCACCTTTTTAAACTCCTCCCCTCTTGCTCCGGTACCGCGATTGTCCACACTTACTACGATATAACCTTTCTGTGCCAACATTTGGAACCACCAGCCCCGTGCATTATCATAAAGGTTTTTCACCGTTTGGCTATTCGGCCCACCATAAACATACATAAATACCGGATACTGTTTTTTATCATCGAAATTAGGCGGCTTGATCATCATTCCATTTAGACTGACTTCTTCACTGGTGGTAAAGTTAAAAAACTCAACCGGTTGAAAAGCGTAAGTTTCCATGACCTGCTTCATTCCTACATTGTCTTCAATCACCCGAACCTGACTTCCGTTGTTTTTGCGTACCGTATAGGTCGGAGCCTGATTAATCGTAGCATGAGTATTAACAAAATAATCAAAAGTACTGCTGAACTGAGCCGTATTCCATCCATCCTTTGGGCTGAGGCGTTTTTTATTTTTCCCTTTACAATCTATAACATAGATCTCCCGGTTCATTGGAGAGACCTCAGCCGCCTGATAATACAGCAATTCTTTCTTTTGATCCATCCCATAAAAGCTGGTGACTTCAAATTTACCCTGCGTAATTTGACGAACCTCTTTGCCAGACATATCATACAAGTACAAATGATTGTATCCGTCTTTTTCACTAGCCCAAATGAAATTTTTTCCATTTTCCAAAAAGATAAGATGATCAAATCGTTCTTCTTCAATGTAGTACTTATTTGTTTCTTTAAGCAAGGTCCTGGTTTGGCCCGTCTTCGCGTCGGCTAAAAGCAATTCCAATTCATTTTGGTGGCGGTTCATTTGATAGATACAAAGCTGATTTGGATCCTGGGTCCATTTGATCCGGGGAAAATATTCTGCCTTTCCGGTTTGCACTTTTATTGTTTTCCCCGTGGCAACATCATAGATATGGATCGTAACCTTCGCATTTTTTTGTCCTACTTTCGGATATTTATAAGTGTAGTATTGAGGATAAAGCTCATCATAATACATGGCCATACTAAATTCAGGAACCTCACTCTCGTTAAAGCGCATAAAAGCAATATGCTTACCATCCGGTGACCATTCGAAGGTTTTAGTAATCGAGAATTCCTCTTCGTATACCCAATCGGAACTGCCATTGATAATATGATTGTACTTCCCATCACTGGTTATTTGAACTTCCTTTCCACTTTGCAGGTCTTTATAAAAAAGATTATTTTCCCGAACAAAGGCTACTTTATCAGCCTCCGGGTTAAAACTGGCATATCTCTGTTTACCCCCTGACGAAAGTGCGGAGAGTTGACCGGACTTACGATCAAACCAAAAGTAATTAGCTCTGGTTGAGTGGCGGTAAATAGATTCAACGGCCGTCTGAATTAATACTTTTTGCTCATTGTCACTAAAAGTATATCCGCGGAACCGACCGGGAAATCCCGTATTGCCTTGTACTTCTGCAGCATTGAAAATGACCTTGGTAAAATCACCTGTCGTAAAATCGTATTGTCTAATTTGCCCACCTTCTTGCCGTGAGTAATGACGACCATCTTTTAAAAAATTAAACCCGGGTACCGTATTTGTTCGAAAGACCCCCTTTTCGAATATATCTTCTAAGCTGATCGCCTGTTGGCTCCAACTAATATTTAAACTGGTAGTTAGGAAAGTAATCAGGAAAAAATATTTTTTCATAAATAAAAACATTTGAATAGATGGTGTTTAAGTTCAATAGAATTGGTCCATCTGAATTTTCAAGAAATGATTTCACGACAAAGAAAAGTAATAATACGCTTTTCCGGGGTATAAGTTTTATTACGTAGTATTGAATGCATTAGTATTCAAGCCCATCAATTAAACAGGCTGAGGTTTTATTTTATACAGATTACCCGCTTTGGGGTACGCAAAAATCCTAACATTTTTGTAACTTGCAATGCGTTACAATTACTACATCACCTTTCCGTTGCGGTAATTCCTAAGTCCTTAAACATTCGGAAATAATTACCTCAACACACATCCCAAAGATTACGACTATTTAACCTACTGCTTATCAATTTATTGAACAAATTGATAAAATTTTCTGTCCTGGCAGACATGAATCCAAAACAAGCTCTATGCAATTTGCTAACTTCAGCTAATTGTTAGACAAAAACTATGAGAAAGGTTTTAAGATCATATACTCCTTTTCCTGTAGGTAAAACTGCGCACGAATTATTTGAGCTACAGGTTTCCTGCACGCCTGATGCCATCGCTTTGCGGTTTGGTGATCAACAGTTGACTTATTCCCAACTAGATGCTAAAGCAAACCAGTTGGCAAATTTTCTTTTGGCTAAAGGGGTACAATCTGAAAACCTGATCGCCATTAGTGTGGAGCGCTCCCTGGAGATGATCATTGGAATTTTAGGCATTCTAAAAGCCGGGGCGGCTTACCTTCCGATTGATCATCGCTACCCCCAAGAGCGCATTCTATATATGCTTGAAGACAGTCAGACAACCTTATTATTAACGCAGCAGGCCTTGCTCCCGCTTTTTCCAAAACAACAACCGCACGTCTGCCTGGACACTCATTGGCCTGACATTGATCAACACCAGGAGTCCAAACCCAAAAAGAAGGTCTATCCCGAACAATTAATCTACACCATATATACCTCCGGATCTACTGGCCGACCTAAAGGCGTTATGGTAGAGCATCGCAACGTGGTTAATCTAGTTGAGGGGCAGATCAAGCGCATGCAGCACCCGGTGGATCAATTTCTTTATGCTTATTCCTTTGCTTTTGATGGCGCTGTCCTTTTGATTTACTGGACCTTGCTCAACGGAGGTACGCTGGTCATTGCACCGGAAGATCTGGAAAAGGATATTCACCAGTTAGCAGCATTCATTGAGCAAAAGCAGATCACCCATCTGCTTACTTTCCCCTCTTTGTACAGTTTATTGTTAGACCAGGTCGACGCTAAGCAATTGCGAACCCTTGAGTCCGTTAGTGTAGCCGGAGAAGCTTGCCCGGCCAGCTTAGCCATAACGCATTATCACAACATACCCTCAGCTCGCTTATTCAACCAATATGGCCCCACAGAAGCTACCGTCGGGGCAACTATTTATGAGGTTCCCAAAGACCTAAGCGGGAATAAAGTTTCTATCGGGACCTGCATTGACAAGGTATACATTCGATTGTTAGACAAAGATGGAAAAGAAGTAGGTGAGGGAGTAACCGGGGAGATCTACATTGGCGGAGCAGGGGTCGCCCGTGGCTACCTTGGTCGCGAACAACTTACCGCCGAACGGTTCATCAAAGACCCTTTTTCAGAGGATCCGGATGCTCGACTTTACCGCAGCGGAGACCTCGCGCGCCTGCTACCTGATGGCCAGTTAGACTTCATAGGCCGGGCAGACTTCCAGGTAAAGTTACGCGGCTATCGCATTGAATTAGGGGAGATCGAGGCCGTAATTGCCCAACACCCCGTTATTCGGGAGGTTGTTGTTGAGCTTCGGGGAGAAGAAAGCGAAAATCAGCATTTGATTTGTTGGTGGTCTACAAAAAAAGGACAAAAAATAGAGTCCTCTTCCTTAAAAGACTTTGCAGCTCAACATCTACCTGACTATATGTTGCCAACATTTTGGGTCAGCGTAAAGGAATTTCCCAAAGCACCTTCCGGAAAAATTAACCGGGAAGTATTACCTGCCCCCGGAAACAATCGGCCGGACCTGGACCAAGCCTATGTAGCTCCCAGAACCGAGGTAGAAAAAAAGCTTACCGCAATCTGGGAACAGATTTTACAACGATCTCCCATTGGTATCCATGACAAATTTTTTGAACTTGGTGGGAACTCATTGCAAGCCGCTCGTTTTATTAGCCAGGTACAGGAATTTGTAGGAGAAAATATTTTTATCGTTACTATTTTTGACCATCCAACTATTGCTGAATATTCCGCTTTTCTTGAAAAAGAATATCCCCAACGAAAAAAAGCCGAAAAAAAGTCTGATACCAAGCTAGGCAAAAGTATATTTGAAAATTTTCAACAATACGTTCCCAAATTAAATCAACTCACAGCAAGCGGCAAAAAAAACCCTCCGGCTATCTTCATTCTCGCCCCACCACGCTCCGGCACTACCTTGTTGAGAGTCATGCTGGCGGGGCATCCAGATTTATTTGCGGCCAATGAACTGCAATTGCTGGGCTTCCATGACCTGAAAGAACGGGCACTGGCCTACCAAGGTAAATTTAGCCTTTGGTCAGAAGGGCTGATTCGGACGATTATGGAGCTGCAAAACTGCGCTGTCGAACAAGCACGTGCGCTGACGGATCATTGGATGACTCAGGAGTGGACAACACAACAATGCTACACGCAACTTCAAATCTGGTTGGGCAAGCGCTTGTTAGTGGATAAATCTCCTTCCTATGCTCTTGATCCCCTCACACTACAAAAGGCAGCAACGGATTTTGAAAAA
>CBDUIU010000087.1:0-10067 GCA_965367335.1 uncultured Saprospiraceae bacterium | reverse complement strand
TTGAAGTTTGAATCGGGCGAAGATGCCAATTCACTCGGTTTGTCAGGGCAGGAAGTCATCAGCATTAAAGGCATTGAAACAGGCTTGGCCCCGAATAAGAAACTAGAGGTACAGGCTACCAAACCTGATGGGACGATCATTAAATTCAAGGCCATTGCCCGGCTGGATTCTCCCGTTGAAGTGGCGTATGTGAAACATGGAGGTATTTTGCAATATGTGCTTCGGCAGTTTTTGGAAGAATAAATAATTGATTCTCAATGGAATTTCTTCAAACATACCAAGACAAAATCATTTACATTATTATTGTTATATCAACAATAATAATACTTCGCATGCTCACCAATTTTTTATCTAAAATATTAGTGAAGCGAGCTGAGAAAAGATTTCCGGGAGGAGATATAAATGCCCTTCATTTAATTAGACGGGCATTGAATGCGCTTTGGCTTGTGTTGGGAATCTTTATAATTTATTATTTAATCACACCTGAGGATAGTTATACTTATGCGGCTTTGACAAAAGACTTCCGACTGGTTGTCTATTTAGCCTTTATTACGGTAGCTACCTTAGTTGGTGCTTCCACCATCAACATTTGGTTTAGGCGAACCATCCAAAAAAAGAAGGTACATCACTCGGACACTACTAGTCTAAGGTTTTTAAGATACGTGGTCATTGTCGGAATTTATACCACCGGAGTTCTTATGGCTATCTTGGCTTTTCCCTCACTCCGGAGCATTGCACAAACGGCTCTGGGTGGTGCAGGTATTGTTGCTGTTGTAGCAGCTATTGCTTCGCAGGAAGCGCTGTCAAATGTAGTGAGTGGGCTTTTTATCATCTCTTTTAAACCCTTTAAGATTGGCGACATTATAGAAATTTCGGATACTATGGTAGGGACTGTTATGGATATTACGCTGCGGCATACGGTTATCCGCAACTTTGATAACATGATGATTGTGATTCCCAATTCCATTATCAATAAGGAAAAACTGGTCAATGCTAACCTGGGGGAATTAAAATGTTGTGAGCGACTTGAAATTGGTATCTCTTACAGTAGTGATATTGATTTGGCGAAAAAAATCATGCAGGAAGAATGTGAAAATCATCCTTTGATTTTAGATACCCGCACGCAAGCGGAGCAGCAACAAGGTGTACCCATGGTTAAAACAGCTGTTACAAAATTAGGTAATTTTTCCATTACGGTAAGGGCTTGGGCTTGGGTACGCAACTACAGCGATGCTTATCAATTGCGGTGGGATATTTACGAAAGTGTAAAAAAACGCTTTGATAAAGAAGGAATTGAGATCCCATTTCCTTATCAGAATGTAGTATTAAAAAAGGAGAAAGAATAGCTGTGCTGAAAGTGTTTCAACTTTTCAGAGACGGGATCTTCAAAATATGGGAATCGGTAAAATTATAGATGTTTTTTTTCAGAGAAACTAGCCCTAATTTGAAAACCTTTTTTTTTAGCTTATCCGTAAAAGACAGATAACTTGCGCCCCACCTGGCCACTAGTCAGGTCTGCTCCGTTTAGGCTAAGTCCTCCCCTACGCTGTTCGTTACACCTGGCGCAAACGGATGCAGGTAGAAATATGTAATCCAGCCCTAATGACATAAGCCTTCGGTCGGTCGGGTTATTTTTTGTGCAAGTGCTTGGACAAAAATATGTTACCATAAAATTGAGATGGATTTTCACCTTAGACAAGGCAAAAAACGTAGGCATAACCGTAGTTACGGTGAGGCTTTTTAACCCTGCCTGCCGTGACGGCAGTTCAGGCAGGGAAGTATAAGGTGAAAAGCCGCTCAAGTTTATAAGTGATTTATTTTGTCCAAGCACTTAAAAAATAATAATGACAAAACTTAAATCTCGCAACCAAAGCAAGTCTAAAAATATATTATTGATTGTAGGCATTCTGTTCATTGCCATCAATTTACGTCCGGCCCTTGCCAGCGTCGGTCCATTGATCGAAGATATACGGGAAGCTACCGGGCTTTCAAACTCTCTTTTAGGGCTGTTGACCACCTTACCCTTAATCGCGTTCAGCTTAATCTCTAACTTAACACCCTTGTTTACTAAACGATATGGAATCGGGGCAACCTTGCTCGGCGCCATGTTGTTATTGTCCGTTGGCATCGCCATACGATCGATTGCCTGGGTACCGGCCTTGTATTTCGGAACTTTTCTGGCGGGTGTTGCCATTGCTTTCGGAAATGTATTGTTACCGAGTTTGACTAAGCGGAATTTCGAGTCGGATTCTGGTTTAGTCACCAGTCTGTATTCCAGCATGATGGCGGTTGGTGCTGCGTTGGCGGCGGGCGTCAGTGTTCCTTTGGCCTATGATGCAGGGTTGGGCTGGCGTGGTTCGCTTGGCATTTGGTCAATCCTGTCCTTGATCGCTTTTTTTGTCTGGCTTCCCCAATTGCCGCGTTTGAAAAAATCAAAACCGAACCGAAGTTATCTTGATGCGATGAAAAAGCTAGGTGGTTCCAGATTAGCCTGGCAAGTAGCCTTATTTATGGGTTTTCAGTCGCTGACCTTTTACGTAATCCTCGCCTGGTTGCCCGCCATATTACAAAGCAGGGGGTTTGATGCTTCCTTTTCAGGATGGATGCTTTCGCTATCGCAGGCTACGGGCATTTTAGGTTCACTAACGCTTCCCATTTTTGCAGGAAAAACAAAAGACCAACGTAGCATCGTATTGGTTTTAGTCATTTTTGAAATCATCGGTCTCGTGGGATTACTGCTGCCACAGCTGGGGTGGGTTGCTTTATGGGTCTCGCTGATCGGTTTTGTGTTGGGCGGCAGTTTTGGATTATCTTTGCTGTTTATCGTACTGTGTTCTCATGATACGGACTCCACCACGGAGTTGTCTGGTATGGCACAGTCGATTGGTTATTTTGTAGCTGGCACAGGACCGATTATCTTTGGAGGTATCTTTGACCTTACGGGTAGCTGGGCGTATCCATTCATCTTGCTTTTTGTAATCGCAATTCTAAAGTTGATTACAGGAATGGGCGCGGGGAAACCCCCTACCATAAATCAGTCCTGAAAATAGAGGGGCAAAAAAGATACTGGAGAAATAAGTAATTTTAACAAAAGTAAAGTAAAGTCTGCATATGTTTAGTTTTTTGCAGAAGGGAAAAAAACAAGTACACTTTGCGGATTCATCTGTTGCTGTAAATGACAAACAATTTTTACTTGTCAAAGAGCATTCTGAACTCAAAGAGGTCGTAGAAAAAAAGGATTACTCCAATCTAAAAATTGAATATTATTTTTTAGTGTTAGGGTTCGGTCAATCCAGGGTATTCTTTTTCTTTTAACACCAATAGCGCATTTTAAAACATTATTCTTCCTTGAGTAATCCCCCTGCTTCGAAAGAGAAGTATTCAAGGTTTTAGCGTTTGTTTGATACCCGGAATTATAAGGGGGTAGATGTTAGCTACATACCTACCCCTATTTATAAGCTGAAAAAAATATCGACATGAAACAATCAATTCATCCGATTCTTATCTCCACTATTATCCTCGCCTGTGGGATATTGATGTCTTACACCTTCATGAAAAACTTTATTTCAACAGCAACTTACACACTGGGTTCAATTGACGGGTATCATTTAAGTCGCCCGGAATTTCGATTAGAACTCCCAAAAATATTACATGAAATTTCAGGCCTCACCCAAATCGATAACAATACTGTTGCTTGTATTCAGGACGAGGATGGCATCGTTTTTATTTATGATTTAGAAAAAAACGTGATAAAAAATAAAATTAATTTTGGTAAAGCTGGCGACTATGAAGACATCACCAGAATAGTTGACACCTTGTATATTTTACGAAGTGACGGAAGGCTATTTGAAGTTAGTGATTATAAGAGTGCCGCTTTTCACGTTCAGAAATATGATACAAATATTCCGATTAATAACAATGAAGGTTTAACATACGATATTAGAAACAATCGCCTGTTAATCGCAGGAAAAAGCAGTCCGTACGGCGATAAGTATAAAAATAGCAAAGCGATTTTTGCTTTTGATTTAAGTACTAAAACCATTTCTGAGGAACCGGTTTATGAGTTTAACTTAGCAAAAATCAAGCAATTCATCCTGGATTATAACAAGGATAATTCAAAGCAAAAGGACGGGCTGAAAATTAATATTTACCCATCAGCTATTGCTATTCATCCACATACAGACAAAGTGTTCGTACTTTCAGCAAAAAATTACCTGATTTATATCTTTGACCAGAAAGGAGATATTGAAGCAATACATTCTTTGAATAAAAAAATGTTTACTCAGGCAGAAGGCATTACATTTTTTGAAAACGGTGATATGCTTATTTCAAACGAAGGTAAAAATGGTAAACCCACTATCTTACACTTTCCCTATGGCAGGTAATAAAATGACGAAGAGCCTCAACCTACCTAAAAAAATAATGGATGACCTGCAACATCAAGCACTTCGATATGATTGCTACGGTGCAAATTACAGTCACAACTATTATTTATGATTATGGTAAATCTTTCTTTAAAATATAAAATTACCGCAATAATTAATGTCGCTTGCTATCTTAACAAGCGACATTTTAAGTGCGTTTAGAACATTATTATGAAAACAAACTACCGGGTTATAATTCTCTCTGACATTCTCACCCTAAGTATAATCCAAAAAGAAAAGCAAAAAGCGGTATGAATAAATGGTAGGCAATGGTGATCAGGAAAAAATTAATTTTAGTTTTTATAGACTGTTCCGCAACAGTCAGGACGATATTGGTAAAAAACAAGACGATACTAATGCCAATGAAAGCAATATATCCCGGAAAATAAGACATCGCCATAATGCTTAATGGCATGATCACTGTCGGCATAGACATCAACGGAATCAGGAACCAAAGTATTCCCTGTTTTTCCTGTTCTTTACAAAAGGCATCGTACCAGTTGGTAATTCCTGCTTTATGTTTTTTCTCCTTCGTAATTATTGTATTTGAAACCCTTGATTCAACCATCTTTTGATAACTTTTAATGATATACTTTTGTTATAACAAAAATACGGACAAATTTGTCCGATTTTTATGATCTAAATCATATTTTGCAAAATGATTGATGAAAAAATACTCCGGGAATACGGTGCAGTTGAAAAACGACTGGCAAAAGGTATGATTTTATTCGTGGAGGGCGAACTACCGGTTTTTTATTATCAGGTATTATCGGGCTCTATCAAAATGAACAATTACAACGAGAATGGGAATGAGACAATACAGGCAATTTTTACTAAAGGCCAAAGCTTCGCTGAACCAGCCATCCTTGGCGATTTTCCCTTTCCGGCAAATGCCGAAGCCGTGGAAGATACACATCTAATCTGTCTGGAAAAGGCCCGGTTTATGGAAATGCTCAGGATGCATGCTGATATCTGCATTGAGCTGTTGGGGGTCATTTCCAAGCGCCTCCGGTTCAAAGCTATGATTGCCAAAGAGATTAGTGGACACGAAGCAGAACATCGCGTATTAGCTCTGTTGAATTACCTCAAAGCCAATAACGGAGTGTGCGGGGAATTTCAGGTAAACCTTACCCGTCAGACCATTGCCAGTTTTGTAGGCCTCAGGGTCGAAACGGTCATCAGAGCAATCGGGGAACTAAAAAACAAGGGTTTAATAACCGTAAGGAACAGGAAAATATATTTGTGATTAGTATCAAATCACTGTTCTTCTACCAATTCCATCACCTCCTCTACCTGCTCTGTCAGGTCGTCTAAACCTGTCTTCCAACTAGCCCGATTCTCCGCCGTGACGGTTTTTGTATCCCATTCGGTGTTCCAGGTCGTATACTGAGCGACCACTTGATCAATCACTTCAGTGAGACTAACCTCTTCCGGAGTCAGGGCACGGCCCTGGATTTGAATCCCGTTGGAGACTTGCTGCAGGTGTTTGATATCAGCTTCTAGCTGGAGCGCTTGCTGATCTAATTGAGCGATTTCCGCTTCTGTCATTTCCGGGGTGGTCGTGGTAGAGGTAGTGGAGTTATCCGGTTTATCGCCACAGGCAAATGTGAAGAGGAGTAAAAACAGGAGGGTGGTATTTTTCATGATAATTAGATTTATTATCAGTTAAAAATGCGCTTTTTGTACCGGAAAAAGATTGACTTTCAGGTATGCCCAATATTGATTTTTATCAAAAAAACTGATGTAGGTAATATACCAATTTTTTACAATACTTTGCGCAAGGGTTGCAGGTAGGGCTATTAAGAAAACGAGCTATAGGCACACAGAAAAAATGCAGCCTGGGAACCCAGCTGCATTTCAAGTAAATAAGGATTGTCATAAAATTTTTATTGAATTGCAATCAGCAGAAAACAGGACAACTTTGCCGGTAAACTATAATTGCAATCCTATTGATTGATATGTTGGGATATATAAGTCATTCACGAAAATGAGATAATACAAAAATGGGGGGCATAGGGTTGAATTTTGGGGTTGCGTTTTCTGAAATGTTTTGTCTTACTTAGCGATCAGGTAAATAAGTGTTTGGAAAAAATACTAAAAGCTTTTTGTTTAGTTTCTCTATTTATAAACTTACAATGAAAAACAGTGAAAAATTCAGGCCAAATCTAAGTACTATATTCGATTATATACTGTTACAAACCCGAATGACAAAGAAAACCTTATCAGTGGAGATAGAAAGCTTACGAATGAATTATCCTCTAAATGATCTTAATCTGATGTTAATTTCGGAAACAACTGCTTCACATCTTCACGATAGGTTTTGCCGATGGGAATTTCCTGTTCTCCCCCTTTATATTGCAGGAAGAGTCGACCGCCAGAGAATGAGAGCACCTGATGAATATTAATAATAAAAGAGCGGTGTACCCGGACCAAAAAATCATGCGTGACCTGTTGGGAAAAACTGCTTAGGTTAGCAGCTAAAGTAGAGGTACCGGCATTAGTAATAATCTTAACATTAGAGCCCAAAGCCTCTACCCAGAGGATATCCTTGATTTTAATGCGAATATACTTATGACTATCTTTAATAAAAAAGAAGTCGGTTACAGCAAAGATCTTTTCTTCCGGGGCTTCCTGAAATTTCAGGGAATGGCTTGGGTCGGCTTGTTGATCGGCGCTGAAATTAGCGATGGCAAAATCCAGAGCCACCCGGAGCTGGGCTGCATTACAAGGTTTGACAAGGTAGTAAGCCGGGTTCACCTCTCTGGCGCGGGTTACGGTACCCTGATCACCTAATGCGCTCAAGAAAACAATAGGAACCTTGGATATCTTATTAAACTCTCCCACCAATTCGATCCCATCCAGCTCACTACCTTTGAGTTGAATATCACAGAGTACCAGATCCGGTAGTCTACGGCGAAAGGACAACAGTGCATTTTTACTATTGGCAACATTATCGGTGATTGAATACCCGAACTCCAGAAGCTGCTCTTCCAACTCCGTAGCTAAGAGCAAGTCATCTTCAACAATTAATATGCGTAAGGCTTCCATCTTTGTTTATACTATTTTTGGCACGTTAAAATCAAATTGAAAATGCGCACCAGCTTCCCTTTTTACTTCTAAATTCCCTTGTAACTGATTTGTTAAAATCTGAATCAATTTCAGACCTAAGGTTGGAGATTGGCCCATCTCAAAATCCTTCGGAAGTCCTCCTCCATTATCCCGATAGCTAAGCCGATAGCCTACATTTTCAGTTTTTTCCAAATGAATACTAATGCGAGGCTGGGGTTGATCCTTAAAAGCATATTTAAACGAATTGGTGACCAATTCGTTGATAATCAACCCAATACAAACCGCCGCTTCGTCATTCGCCTGTACATCGGCAATATCCAACTTGATCACAGGTAATCTATCATGTGCAGGGTAAATACTTTTTAAATACCCGCAAAGTTCTTCCAGGTATTCTCCCAGATTTATGGAGTTCCTGCTTTCCTGCTGGTAAAGTTTTCGATGTAATAAAGACATGGCTTCGATGCGCGACTCCCCTACTTTCACCGCCTGTCTGGCTTCTTCACTTTTTAAACGCCTACCTTGCATCCGCATCAATCCTGAAATAAAGGCCAGGTTATTTTTTACCCGGTGATTAAGTTCTTTATGCAGCAATTCGATCTTTTTATTCTTTTCCCTAAGAATCTCATTGACTCTCCTTCGTTCCTGATTTCTACGATAGGTAATCAAGGTGATCACTCCCAGCAAAGTGACGACTAGCAAGACGCCGTAAAGGGTAATCTTCTGTTTTCGGATAGTCGCTGATTGTATCTCTTTTTCGTTTTTTAATAGTTGGTTTTCTGTTTCTCTTTGGCTGAGTTGATATTTAGCTTCCACTTCATTCAGCGCAGTGATTTGTTTCTGAGAGTACAATGAATCATTAATCACCAATAACCTTTCATAATATTTACTAGCTTGTTGGTATTGTCCGGTATGTTTCAATACCCGAATATATTGTTTCAGTGCTTCGAGCTCCAGGTCGTAATTATGAATTTCCTGGGCATAGTCTAAGGAAGCTTTAAGTGGAGGAAGCGCCTCGGAATATTTTTTCAAGCTAACCAGAGTACTCCCTATTCCTTTTTCCCCGATTGCCACCCGAAAAGGATCTTTCATTTCCAGCGCAAAATTCAACCCTGTATTATAGGAATTCAAGGCAGCCTCATACCTTTTCTTTTGATTCAGGATATTTCCCTGCCCATAATAGATATAAGGCATAATTGAGGTCAAATGCACCTTAGTCGCGTACAACAAGGAAGAGTCTAACATGGAAGAGGCCTCTTCGAGCTTAGCGGTATTAATATAAATGCTGGCCAGGTTATAAAAAGCTTTTGCCAGGCCATTATCACTACCTGCCTGTCTTTTGTACAAAATTGACTTGTTATAATAGGCTATGCATTTATCGATCTGGCCAGTTGCCTCATAAATAGTTCCGATATTGTTATAAACTTGTGCCTGTCCTAAAATATCATCTATTTTTTCATAGATGTCCACCGCACTGAAATAATACTTAAAAGCTTGGTCCAGGTCTCCGAGGTAATCACTATTAATGCCGAGGTTAGCATAATTTCTGGCAATCATTGCTGAATCCTTATTTGTTTCAGCCAGGTCCAGGCTTTCCTGATACGCTTGCTCCGCCTCATCATACCGATGAAGATTTTGCAGGATATTCCCTCTGATATGAGTACCTACTGTTTTTCCTTTTTGACTCCCTAATTCCTCGCAAAGTTGAATGCTTTTTTCAATAGCATATAAGGCTTCCTCGTAAGCCCCCTGCATGTTAAATACGTCTGCCAAGGCATTATAGCCCTTAGCCAGATCTAATTTACGCTCATCCTTTTCGACCCGCCGAATCAACTCCTCAGCGTAGTACTGTGCACTATCCAGATTGATTTCCATATAAGACCCCGAAATTTGCTTGAGCAAAGCAAACTGATGAGGATCATTTTGCCGGGTGGCTTTGATCAGTGCTGTCTTTAAGCTATCCACATTTTGTCCATATCCATTGATAGACAGGATGAGAAATAAGATGAGGGATAAAGGTGGTGTCAAGCGCATAGAATAAGATTATAGCAGATTGTCAGGCGAAAAAGGAGGAACAAATTTACTATTGCATGGATGCCATCCCAATCATGCTAATGAAGTTCTATTACAAATTGCATTTTTTTATAATATACAAAGATATTCGATAATACCAGAAATACAATATTTCCGGATAAAAGTCCTATTGCATTTTAAGTTCAAGGGTTTCAATGCACGTAAGAAAAAAGCACATCGAAAAAATCGATGTGCTCCGTTTAGTAAATCGTAACATGCAAAGTTTCAGCTCTGCCGTAGGATGAGTGATGAGTGTTTCCCCAGCTACAAAGCACCCAATATAATTGCTCTAATTAATACTTAATTGAGCAAAAATCAATACAGCGCTTTCTTGCAAAATGAAATTTACTAAATTGAAAAAAAATAATTCTTAAGTAAAAAGTAAAAACCTAATACATTAATAAAGATATTAATTTGTCGGGATAATATAAAGGCTGGAGTGTGGAGGGAATGATTTTCCTTATGAAGGGCTTTATTTTAGGAATGAGGGGATGAGCGAGGGGG
>CBDUIU010000086.1:0-10098 GCA_965367335.1 uncultured Saprospiraceae bacterium | reverse complement strand
TACATCCTACGGGGCCGGAATAATCAAATGTTGCCAGCAGTTCTTTCACTGTCTCAGCAATGTTTTCCGGAGTAGAGGGGTTGGGAGTGGCCAGTCGATGCCTTTCGCTGACTAACTTTCCGGTTATCGTATCCACTATGGCTCCTTTGATGCCGGAGCCGCCTATGTCGATTCCTAATACCTGCATTTGTTTTGTTATTAAATGACTGCTTTTTTACTACTATCTTTTCTTTGTCTATAAATAAAAGGCTATAGACATCCAGGGAACTCTAAGCAAATTTTAAATGTTTTTATGATTAACGCGATGTTTAGGGATCGCTCCGGATTGAGTTGCGACATAAGCACCTAGTTTACAGGCTCTTTTTAAACAATCCTCAATAGATTCATTTTTCAAATAATTGTGGATAAAAGCTGCCAGGAAGGCATCACCACTTCCTACCGTATCCACTACTTCCACGGGGATGCCCGCAGCCTTGTGTAACTCACCCTGGGCATAGGCTTCCGCGCCATCAGCACCGAGGGTCTGAATTATGACATCAAGCGAGAAGCGGCGGGTGAGTTCCGGGTAAAAAGATCTGGGTTCGATTCTAAACATCTTGATCAACAGCTCCGCTTCCTCATCATTTATTTTCAGGATTTGTGTCTTTTCTAACAATTCTTCTACTAATTTTTTATTATAAAAAGACAGCCTGATGTTAAGATCGCAGATATTGAGTGAAGACAATTCGATCAATTCAAACAAAGACTTTTTACTTCTTTTTGAACGGCAAACCAAACTACCAAAGACCAGGGCTTGAGCATGCGCGACCAAGTCTTTATTCTTAGTATCCGTATAAATATAATCCCAGGCAGAAGACCGGGCAATCTCATACGTCGGTTTGGCTGTTTCATCTAACACTACATTAACAACTCCTGTATCACGCGTATAATCCATCGCGATATACTCCGGAGAAACGTCACTTTCCCGGATCACCTCAATGATCTCTTTTCCCAGATCATCATTTCCAATTTTACTAATAATATAAGCAGGCGTGCCCAACTGAGTCATGTGAGCAGCCACGTTAAACGGTGCGCCGCCCAGTCGTTTTCCCTCAGGATATACATCCCAGAGTACTTCACCAAAACAAACGATATAGGGTAAGGTGTCTTGCATTAGATTGGCGTGTTTTTAAGTTTAGAAGTAGAAAGGCTAGTCTTACTTAGATCTGCCTCCAATTGTTCCAAAGTCTTTCCTTTGGTCTCTGGCATTATGAAAAGAACAAATAGGAGTTGTAAAACCATGAAACCAGCAAAGAAGGCAAAAATCGGCCAGGGATTATCTTTGAAAATACCATCATGTTGATCTAAGAACACAGGTGTTATGAGGGTAATCAGCGCAGCAAACACCCAATGGACGCCACAGCCAAATGATTGTCCAATCGCTCTGACTTTGGTTGGAAATATTTCAGAAATGAATACCCATATTACGGCTCCTTGTCCGATGGCATGAGAGGCAATGAAAACCAAGATAAAGAATAACAGGAAAGTTGGACTGGCTGCCGTGTAAAAGGCATAAGCCACCATGCTAAGACTAACGATATAGCCGATAGAGCCCCACAGCATTAATTGTTTACGACCGGATTTATCAATTAAATACATCCCTAGCATTGTGAAGACTAAGTTGACCGCACCAATGGATATCGAGCTCAGGAGGGAATCCTTGCTGGCCAACCCGGCCACTTCAAGAATCTCCGGCGCATAGTAGAGGATAAAATTGATGCCCGATAGTTGGTTAAAAAAGGCTAAGAGGAAGGCTAGCATAATTGGGAAAGAATATTTTCCGCTCCAAAATCCCGATTTGTCTGTCTGATCAACCGAGGCATGGATTTCCTTGATAGCCTGCCCCACATCTTGAATCCCCATGTCGGTCAGAACGGCCTTGGCTCCCTCATCGTCATTATTATGAAGGACCAACCAGCGGGGGCTATTAGGAACCCCTAATACCATCACACAGTAGACGATGGCCGGAATAGCTTCCACGCCCAACATCAGGCGCCAATCGAGATCTCCACCAACGCCTTTCAGTAGATAATTGCTAAAAAAGGCGATGAAGATACCAAAGACGATCATAAACTGATAGCGAGCAACCAGTCCCCCCCTTTTATCTGCCGGTGCAATTTCTGACATATAAGTCGGCGCCGCTACCGATGAAGCACCTACTCCTATGCCACCAATTAAACGGAAAAAGGAAAACAGGTATGGATCAGGAGAAAGTGCAGACCCTAATGCCGAAACCGCATAGAGTACACCGATCCAGAAGAGGGTTTTCTTACGACCAAAACGATCGCAGGGTATACCACCAAATAAAGCACCGATGACCGTCCCCCATAGTGCCATAGACATGATGAACATCCCATGGAAAAGAGGCGAGGTTTGCCAGAGCTCCTTGATCGGAAGATTAGCTCCGGAAATAACTACTGTGTCAAAACCAAAAAGGAATCCGGCGAGTGCTACCGTAGCTGACCAATAAGAAATTTTATTTTTTACCATAATTGCGAAATATTTATCACAATTATAGGCAAGAAACAGAACATACCCTTACAATCCTGTTTCAATTCCATTAAAAAATAAAACAAATTTCAAAAAAACAATTAAGTTGCTGAAAATGAATTAGTTGCACTATAGATTAAAAAAGGGTTTAGAATCTTTTTTAAAAATTGTACCCACATTTTTAAAAATCGTTTCCAATATTCAACGAATTTGCTTTCGCCAGGCGGAGGGGCTTTGGCCAAATGCGCTTTTAAAAGCAGTAGAAAAATAAGAAGGAGAACCAAAACCACTTTGATAGGCAATTTCTGACATGCTCAGATGGGTAGAAGTCAATAATTTCTTAGCATGTTGTAAGCGTATGTTTTGGATATATTCGTTGACCGTGATATTAGCAATCGCTTTAAGCTTCCGGTATAATTGTACTTTGGAAATTCCCAGATGGCGACAAATATCCTCTGCCTGTAAGTCTGGGTTTTGGAAGTGATCTGTAATGTATTGATCAAAGTTTAAGAAAAATGCGCGCTCCTTGTGATCGGTTTTCTTTTTGTTTACATCATAGATCAAACTTGAAGAATAATATTTCCTCCAAATCTCCATATTCTTAAACAGCGATTGAATCTTGCTCTGCAACACATCATATTGAAAGGGTTTTGAGATAAAATCATAAATACCTAATGCATATCCTTTCATTCGTTGTTCATCACTGCTTTTGGCGGTCAGGAAGATGAGGGGAATATGGCTGGTGAGCATATCTTCTTTAATAAAACGAACCACCTCTTCTCCCTGGATCCCAGGCAACATCAGATCACAAATAATTAGATCGGGAACCTCTTGCTGTGCCAACGCTAAGCCTTTTTCTCCTGTGTCAGCGATAAAGACCTGATAGTTTTTACTTAGTTTTTCCTGTAAAAAATTTAAGAGGTCCAAATTGTCCTCAATCAATAATATCGTGCGCTTCTCCTGATCTTCAGCCACTTGATCCGTACCCTTCTTTTCCATTTTAGCTGTTTGCAAAGATGACTTGTATTGATCACTGTATCTTTCATGATCAATCTGTCTATCTAAAAAGATAATCTGCTCATTGGGTAATAAAATCTGTGGCAAGCGAATAGTAAAAGTAGTCCCAACTCCTTTTTCACTCATCAACTCAATCGACCCCTGGTGAAGTTCAATCAATTTTTTGGAGAGCGATAAGCCAAGCCCTGTTCCTTTGGTGGAATAATTTTCTCCCTGATAAAAACGCTCAAAGGCATGTTCGACGTGCTCTTTCGACATGCCCCGACCATTATCGGCCACGTTTATAACAACCTGATTTAATTCTTCATTTTCTCCTATAGAGATATGAATATAGCCTCCTTGCCTGGTAAATTTAAAGGCATTAGACAGTAAATTAAACAAGACCTTATCTAAAAAGGCCTGGTCAAGATCAATCGTTTTTTCTTTTAAATGAGTTATAAACTTAAAATCTATTTGCTTTTCTATCGCCATATGATCAAAGGCCTCCATAATATCCTTAACAAATTGAACGATGTCTGTTTTAATTACTTGCAATTTCATGCGCTCATTATCCAGCTTGCGAAAATCCATTAGCTGGCTTACCAGCCGATGCATTCTTTCCGCATTCTTTTTAACCAGAGACAATTGCGTTCTTGCTTCCGGATGAAGTTTTCGATCTTGTAGCAATTCATCGGTTGGTGCAAGGATTAAGGTAAGGGGTGTTTTGAATTCATGAGAGATATTAGTGAAAAACTCCATTTTTTCGCGATTCGCCCTATTGGTCTCTTCGGATAAACGCTCCAATTCATTGCGTTGACTCAGAATTTCCTCATTTCTTGCTTCTAATTCTTTATTTACTTTCTGCTTCGACACCAATTGATACATAACCATCCCCGCCAAGCCAAATAACAACAACGAAAGAATGGACAATACAATCGTGAAAAACCGCTGGGTCTCCATGGCTTCACTTTGCGTAAACAGCAGTTTGCTTTGCCGTTCAATATCTGCCTGCTGATTTAGTAATTTTCGCCCTTGCAATTGCATCATCCTCGCATTAGATTGATCAATTACTGACGTCTCCAATCTAGTATTTTTAGCCACAAATTGTCCCTCTAATATCGCCAATGATGTTTTAATGGCCTCCTCTCCACCAGTAGGATATAAAAAGGTAGCGTCCAGAATTCCATCAACGACCATTTGTATTCCTCCATCCGGGCCAGGTAATCCATCAACACCAAGAATTTTTATCTTTTTATCATAATTGATCTCACGCAAAAATTGGTGCGCGGCTAAAGCCATCACATCATTATGGGCGTAGATAAGATCAATGGAAGAGAAATCAATATCTGATTCCTGCAAAGCAGCCTGAGCAATATTTTTTCTCCAGCCCCCATCAACTGAGTGCATAATTTTGATCCCTTCATAGCGATCGATCACTTCTGTGAATCCGCTATGTCGCTCAATGGCAGGAGAAGATCCGGATAAGCCCCAAATCTCTAGCACATTACCTGTTCCATCCAGCGCATTGGCGGCATATTGGCCCGCAATCTTTCCGATCTCCGAGTTATCCGCCCCGATATAAGCCGTAAACTGGCTGGAATTGATCTCCCGGTCAATAACGATGACCGGTATATTTTTTTCAAACACCTTTTCAATGCTGTTCGTCAGCGGTTTACTTTCATTGGGTGAAACGATAAGCAGATCTATATCCAATTGCACCAAACTATCAATTTGTCTGATCTGGAACTCGTTGGAATTTTGAGCGTCAGTCACAATGAATCGGATATCAGGGTGGAAGGTGAGTTCTCTTTCCATTTCCTGTAGCATTGCCTTACGCCAGGCGTCCTTAGTGGTAGGTTGGGAAAAGGCAATGGTAAAGCGTTTTTGAACTTGGACAGGTTGACAGGTCAAAAAGAGAAGTAAACAGAATAAAAGGTAAGTTGTATGTTTGATTTGGGTCACGCTAAAAGTTTGTTGACCTGGAATAATTAAATTGAAAGGTACAAGAATTTTGACACTATCTAAACAATCCAAAGGCTCAAATCGTCGATCAACTTATTATCATAGCTGAACCATTCGAAGTTTATTTCAATTGTCCATAATATAGCTCACTTCGATACCACATGTTGACCACTCCTTCCTTTTCGAAATGCTCAAAGATAGCTTTTAAGGCATTCATGGCAAGTCGGTGTTCCGGGTGATCAGCATGATATGCATAAGAGCTGGAAAGGTAACGCCCCTCTAATCCGGATTGATCAAAGGTTTGAAAATGTTCGGTAGTAAAAAGTTGATAGGCGTCATGTCCATAAAAAATCTTGAAAATTTCATGATCCACGTATCGCAAATTAACCTTCTGGTAGTCCGTAGCATAGGTATTGAGGAAATCATTGTAAGCTTCCATAAAAGCTGATTTTTCGTCTATGCGTTTGTTCCACAGAAGTAAAACCCAGCCGCCAGGCTTTAGTATCCGCTGACTTTCTCTTTTAAAGGCCAAATAATCAAACCAGTGAAAAGCCTGAGCTGCGATGACTATGTCTACTGACTGATCCGGAAGTGTTGTGTTTTCAGCAGTTCCATCTATGCTGAATAAATTGGGGGCTTCATCAAAATTTTGTGCGGCAAACTCTCGCATAGATTCATTTGGCTCTACTGCATACACTTTGTTATCATTTTCCAGGAAAAGCCTGGTCAACTTGCCGGTTCCCGAGCCAATATCTGCAATGACAGCGTCCGGACTTAGTTGCAAGGTTTTTTGTAAAAATTGAATTATTGATTTCGGATAACCAGGACGGTAGCGGTCGTAGTAATCGATGGTTTTGGAGAACCGAGTGGTGGATTGGTGTTTCATTGGGCTAAATGGTTTTTATGGGTTTTGATCGTAATTTTTGATAAGGGATTAGAGGGTTACTGGGGGTTGTTATCGAGCCGACAAGTCGGTTCTGGTTATTACGGGTTATAACCTAACGTAGCAAACGTGCTGTCGAGGGTTCAAATTAGTCAAATGATATAAAACATCAGAACTCCATTCCGAGAAAAGCGTAGCTTTTTGAGATACGATACGTTAAAACCCGTAATAACTTTTTCCGAAGGAAAAAATCCAACCCCCTAATAACCAGCTCCAAAAAGTACAGATAAAAAACCCCAGCTCAAATCATTAAACTCACTCCCCTAACCTTCTCCATGCCCCAACTACAATTTCCCAATCCCGTCCGGTCGTATAATCCTTAGCATAGAGAAAATTAAGACGCCGTAAGGTATGTTCATTCAAGGCTACGTTTTTCACCATGCTTGCCGGATGTAAGACCCCTGAACGCAAGCTTGGTAAATTTTTCAAAGCAGACACTTCCGGATAGTACCCTACCCAACTTTTTTTCCCAACCAGCACTTGAAAAATATTATTTATAAACCCAAATGGTTTAGACTGTACCCACAGCATAAGTGGACTTAAAATCAAAAACAAAATGGAAAGTAAAACGTCCAATAATCGCTTGTTCCGCCTGCTCATGGAACTGGAGATAGCAAACTGGATGTCAATGGTGTACAATTCGCCCGCCGAATTTTTTGAATGACTACCAATTATGCTCAAACTTTCTTCCGGAAGAATTTTATATTGAATTTCCGACCCTAACTTTGTCATCCACCGCATAATGTCCTGTGCGCTGATATCTTTAGAACAAAAAATGAGCTCATCGACCCGGTAAATCCGAACCACTTCGTCTAGTTGGTGGAGGCTACTCAAATAAATTTCCGGTTGTCCTGTTGTATCCGGAGAGACGATACCGATTAGGTTTTTCTGAACCCCGGCCTGCTGCATCAATTGCATCACCCGAGCAGTTTCAGTTTTAGAACCTACGACAACCAGGTTATGCTGTCGGTTTTCTCCAACATTAAAATTACGAAATTTAAAAAAATGCAATAAAGCTCTCAAACTTATGGTCGCCGCTATCGTCCATATTGTACCCAGAATGATCAACATGCGGGAGGTACGATGCTCTTGGGCTAAAAAACCGTAGATCGCAGCGATTAACAATGTTCCAACCAATAGGCCGCGTACCATCTTACGCATACTCAAAGGCCGATCATACCCACCACTTAGGTAAGCACTTCCCAACCACATGACCGTATACAAGGGAACATTAAAATACATAAAACTAGGGGGATAGTACTCCGGTTCATTGAACTGATAACTCCCCCAAAAATCTTTGAGAAAATACAAACCAAGTGCAATCAAACCTGCATCTAAAAAAGGCAGTGACCAATTTCTAAGCAAACCACCTAACAGTGAAAGTCCGGCTCTGAAATAAATAGCAAATTGCAACATCATGATATACAAAAAAGCGCCTTTCCCCTGAAAGTGCTTTTTAGCAAAAATGATCATGGCGTTATAGAAAGTCTTGACGTAATTTAAGCTACCTTTTTTAGTACTTTCTCCCTTATAATGGATGATCGTCGTATCTGCAAAGTAGTAATTCTTATATCCGGCTTTGACGATCCGATAACTAAGATCAATATCTTCCCCGTACATAAAGAAATTTTCATCCAACCACCCAACCTCCTCCAACACACTTTTCCTTAACCACATAAATGCACCTGCTAATACATCTACCTCACTGGTTTCATCTGCTGACAAATGTCCCATATGATAACGATTAAACCTCGGTGATTTTGGAAAAAGACGAGATAGACCAAAGGTCTTGCAGAAAGCGACAAAAGGCGAGGGAAATCCGCGTTTGGACTCTGGCAGAAAGGCTCCGGAGCCATCAATCATTTTAACGCCCAAGCCTCCTGCGTCCGGATGAGCATCCATGAACTGTAAGCATTTTTTAAACGTATCTTCTTCGACTACTGTATCTGGGTTAAGGAGCAGAATGTATTCTCCAGCAGCCTGAGCAATGGCCTGGTTATTAGCTACGGAAAACCCAGTATTCTTTGTATTCACAATTAACCGAACCTCCGGGAATTTCTCCCGTACCATGGCCACTGAGTCGTCTACAGAGTTGTTATCCACGACAAAGACCTCCGCGTCTACCTGGCGAATTGCTTTTCGGACGGATAAAAGTGCTTGTTCTAAGAAATACCGGACATTATAATTGACAATGATGACGGAAAGGCTGCAGCGTTGCGTTGCAGTGGAAATAATCTCTGTATCCGTGTCATTTTTTAGCATAAACGGAGCCCTTTTCAAGCTTTCTACCTATAGATTGACAGGCAACCTTCACCCGGCATTTATCGGGTCTTTGATCTTCTTCTAAGTCCCCGTCCGCGACTGATAAGGGATACGGCCACTGATCGAACGCGCCAAGGTTAACTCATCCGCATATTCTAATTCTCCTCCGAAAGATACACCACGTGCAATATTACTTAGTTCGACCTGATACCCCTGAAGCTGCCTGGCTAGATAAAATGCGGTCGTATCTCCTTCTATTGTCGGACTAATTGCCATGATAACCTCCTTTACCTCTCCGGGTTTAATTCGTTCCACTAAAGACTCAATGTTCAAATCAGCTGGGCCAATACCTTCGATGGGGGAAATAACACCACCAAGCACATGATAAAGTCCTCGGTACTGCCCCGTATCCTCAATAGCCATTACATCTCTAATCGTTTCTACAACACAAATCAACTGTTGATCTCTCATCTTATCCATACAGATTTGACACACTTGTTCATCTGAGATATTATGACATCGTGAACAGGTTTTAATATGCTGTCGCATGTTAGAAAGCGCTTCCGAAAATAGTTCGGTAGATTCCGGATCTTGCTTAATTAAGTGTAGGACTAAACGAAGCGCTGTTTTACGGCCAATACCTGGTAAGCCGGCAAATGCTTCAACTGCCTGTTCAATAAGTTTGGATGAATATTTCATTTTTTATTAAAAAGCTAAACCACTTGTTTCCCTTACCCATTTCTATTTTAAGTAAGCTACTAATCAGCTTAAAAAGCGGTAAGAACAGTCGTTATCATAAAACAATTTGATATTATTGCCGCTTTTATGCGGTGAAGTCTGTAAAATTACGGTAATTCATGGAATTGTTTTGAAATTGCCTGGCAAATTAGATATTTTTGCTTGCTCAATATACACTTGAATAAAATATTGTTAATTTCACTTCAAGTCTTAAATCATTTACATTCACAAACAGACAACTACTATTAAATGGCTGATGTAATTCGAATGCCCCGTATGAGTGACACCATGGAAGAAGGTGTTATTGTTGGATGGTTAAAACAAGTTGGAGATCCCATTGAACCTGGCGACGTGCTCGCTGAGGTAGAAACAGATAAAGCTACCATGGAGCTGGAAAGCTACCAGGAAGGTGTTTTATTATATATTGGCGTAAAAGAGGGTGCCGTACCTGTTGATGGGGTGCTCGCTGTCATTGGTGAAGCCGGTGAAGACTATCAGGCAGCACTTGATGCAGCCCAAAGCGAAAACGGGGCCTCTGCTCCCGCTGAAGAATCTACTGAAGAAGCCAAAGCGGAACCGGTAGCTGCGGAAACTGCTACGGCGACGACCAGTGCTTCTGTCGCTAGCGACCAAAGGGTCAAAGCTTCACCGCTGGCCAAAAATATGGC
>CBDUIU010000085.1:0-10105 GCA_965367335.1 uncultured Saprospiraceae bacterium | reverse complement strand
GCCATTTTAATTTCTTTTCTCGGTGTGATCAGCCTGGTGGCTTATGCGCTGGAACGCCGCTCCCGGGAACTAGCCATCCGCCGGGTCATAGGTGCCAATCTTCTCAACTTAACAAAACTCATGGGAAAAGAATATTTTTGGGTACTTGGGATTGCAGCGCTGCTTGGAATACCTACGAGTTATTATTTTTCCACCAGGTGGTTGCAGAACTTTGCTTATCGGGTAGAAGTCCCCCTCCTGGTATATCTGATGACCGTTCTCACACTTTTATGCTTACTGGTTATAACTATTTATTGGCAAACCTTTCGGGCTACAAATGCTAATCCAGTGGAGAAACTTAAGGAAGAATGATGGCATCCATCCGGACAAGTAAAAATCGCAGACTTAGAACCCCTACATACCCCATTTTTATTTCACAAATCAATATAAAATTGATTTTATAATTGTCATTTTTGTTAAATTGCAGAATTAAAAATCAAATTTTCCACTAAAAACAAACAAAATGACAACTAACAAAATCTTACTTGCTGGCTTATTAGGAGGTATCGTTGCCTTTATACTTGGTTTCCTGGTATACGGCTTACTCCTGACAAATTTCTTCGCTGCAAACTCGGGTTCTGCCACCGGAGTCATGAGAGAGGAGGATATGATGTGGATCCCCATGATTATAGGACACCTAACCTGGGGAATAATGTTCGCTATTGTGTATGGCCGCTGGGCTGGAATTAGCACTTTTGTAACAGGTGCCAAGGCAGGTGCATTACTTGGATTTCTCATTGGTGCAACTTTCGACATGATTAGCCTCGGAAGCACCCATATTATGAATGTTACCGGCGCAATCACAGATATAGTTGTTATGACAATTATTTCTGCAATTGTAGGTGGTATGGTGGGTTGGTTTTTAGGAAGAGATGAACTTAAAGCTGCTTAACGATCAAGCTTTAGGGACGTACTTGGATTTGACAAATTCATTTTATATAAAAAAAATATTTGCTACAAGTACGTCCTTATATATTCCTTTCAAACCAAAATCTATAAATAAATTTTAGTTCTTCTAAATCCGTATATTTCTTCAAAAAAATATAGTCCCTCCATCGACCCCCATACAACTTGTCCTTATGGTACCAGCAAAATAAAACAAATACTTTTGTTTATTTAAAATTAAAGTTGTATATTTACCTTCTCGAAAAACAAATGGTCTATATTGAGACTTGTCCTCACAAGTCAGCAACACTGAACGAGTTCTCAGTGTCTTCCCCACAGCAGGCTATTTGTTACCATCTTTAGCTTTGTTTTATCGCTTTCGACAATTTTATTGTTAGAAATCTTGCGTTTACATCAGGTACCTGTAAACGCAATGGTGCAGCGACACGATGACATTTTTGATCAAATGAGATCAAGAAAACGGTAGCGTTATGTTTTAACTCAATGCTCCTGGTAAGGGAGGCGGCGGCGGTTACCATGGGCTGGGCCCACCCACCGTAAGGTGCCCCGTATGTCCAATACACTACCTTAACCCAATATTTCCAACTGTAAAACAGTATTAATCCTATTTTTTATAGAAAAAATTATTTTGAGGCGATATACTGTAACCATTACTTTTATTTACATTATGAAATAAAAAAACATGAAATATATCCTACTCACCCTTGGATTCACCCTACTGTTTATCTTTTCTATGGCAGCACAGGACACGATCACCATTCACTTTGCGCCACAATACCAACGCTCTAATGACGGAGGACATGGATTCATGAAATTACTACGCTATGATCCTGATTCCATTTTCTATGATGGCGTTCCCCGTCAGATTCAGCTACCCGATCAGTTTTTCGTCAGCGATACGGCTGTAGCCTTTAATTTTTTTACCGGCTGGGAAAACCCTAAAATAGAAAATGCAACTGCCTTTTTATTTGGTAACTACTCCTCCCATCGACCGATTGTCTACATTGATTATAACCATAATTTAGACTTTCGGGATGATGGTCAAGCCTTGCAATTTACCACAGATTCCACCGTGCTTGTTTATCTTAAAAACTCGAGTCACCAGCATGCTTATTTTCCAATTAAATTTTTCTACCCTAAACTCCTTCCTGAGCAGAAAGCACAAATTGAACCCATGTTCTCTCAAATGGGACCAGATGCGGAAGGGAATGAAATCATATCTATTGATTACTGGCTTGCCGATCAGCGCTTCAATTATAAAATTACAGACACCTGGATTAATGGTCAGTCTGTAAAGATCGGTTTGTTTGATTGGGACTGCAATGGGTTGTATAATGATAAAGGTCAGGACCGGATCATGCTGGGTAATTATGAAGAAAATTTTATTTCGGGAAAATTGGATAAGGGAGCTATTGTATTTCAGGATACAACCCTGATTGAGATCGGTACTCAGGTTTATAAAGTGCTGGACATTGGCCCAGCCGGTGATTTTTTAAAACTCCGTAAAACCAACGCTGCTTATCTCAAGCCAATTTCCATTGGTGAAAAGAACGCGCTATTCAATTCTACTTAAACAAGGGGAAATATCTCTTACTTGACTTTTGGGGAACTTGGTGCCGCGGTTGTACACAGCAGCTGCCGTCACTTCAACAGCTTCAAAAAAACCACATGGATCAACTTCAGATTATCGGCCTCAATTATGGGGATACGAAGGCTACCATACACAAATACATCACTAAGCATCAAATCAACTGGCCTCAAGCCTTTGCTAATGAAAGCTTACTGAAACAATTGAGAATTGATGGTTTCCCAAACTACATGCTTATTGATAAAAATGGAAATGTCTTGTTAATGAATGCTTCAATTGAGGAAATTCAAGCGCAATTGCAACGCTTTTAGTATGCCTTGATTTATTATAAAATATAGAATCGTATATAGTACAGACTAGTGTATATGGAAAATTTGCAGAATTCCGTTGAAAGAGGTCTATATTTGCATCTTGGCAAACCCTAATTGACTTACAGAACAGGCGGAACAAACCAGGACATCCGGCCTTCAAACATTTGAATATGAAATTATCTTCGATAGCTGTTTATCAACAATGGTTGGACGCCAAGAAGCGCCTCACCAATCAGGAAATTGATAATTACCTGAACCTGGCCAAGGCGGAATCCGACGAGCGAATAGCTGGAGCCGCAGTGACTCAGTTGTTTACTTCTCCGATGATCTCGGAGGGTCAGTTCAAAATGTTGAAACTCAGACTTCCGGAATTTGGAGATTGGACAAAGAAATTGATCCAACGGGAAACACTAAAAAGAAAGTTGGAAAAGGAGAAAGTTACGCCCGAACTTTTTCAGGCCTGCTTACAGTATAAAAAGGATTTCAAAGACAATCGTTTGCTTTTTCTGATCATCAAGCAAACGGATAACGAGGACATCCTGGCAGATTTTGAAACCAACGGTAGTGGCAAACAACTGCGTACCCTGGCCACAAAAAAATTGAATCAACTGAAAAGGGATGCTAAAAAGACCAGGTAGGTAACTTATTAAAAAAGTAGTTGCTCCTATCAATAGAGGACACCAATGCAACATATTTGAGTTGGATGTGTTAATATGTTCCACTCAAATTCTATCGGCTACTAGCAGTAACAAGCATTATGTCCAAGCTACCAAAGGCGCATCAATTTGTAGACCTTTCTGACTACGGGAGACCCCTTGCCAGAATCATTGCCCGTGCGCTGCAGTACACTTCCTTCACGCCGATCCATGTCACTATCGGATTTATCATCGCCGGTTTATTGGCCATTGTCTGTATCCTGTATGATTATCTATTCGCCGCTGCTTTTTTCTTAATTGCTAAATCTGTCCTGGACGCTGCGGACGGAGAATTAGCCCGCGTTAAAGATACCCCTTCCTACACGGGTCGCTACTTTGATTCCATCGCAGATATCCTGCTGAACCTGCTCATTCTACTGACTATTTACTACGTCACTAACGGAAATTTGCTTTACGCTATCCTGGCCTTTTTTGCCATCCAGCTCCAGGGAACCTTATACAATTATTA
Source organism: uncultured Saprospiraceae bacterium (assembly GCA_965367335.1). Lineage (GTDB taxonomy): Bacteria > Bacteroidota > Bacteroidia > Chitinophagales > Saprospiraceae > CBDUIU01. The sequence continues at coordinate 6,097 of CBDUIU010000085.1, read as the reverse complement.
CTATGTCATTTTGCGGAACAGATTTCAGGGAGATACGACCAGCCGGGTTTTTGAATCAAAGGCGCCCATTGCGTTGAAGGGGGAAAAGCAAAAGAATGTGACATTTCTCTTTAATTTATATTATCTACTTTACAGCGTCTTTGATAAAGTCATTTTTAGGTTGGATCGGGATGCGACTCAATCCAAACGATTTCCGAATTGGTTCATGACCGCTGTTTCGACCTTGGGCCTGGGGTTCCAACTTTTGATGATCAGTATATTTTTAGTGGTAGGCTGGAAAGCGTATATCATTCCTTTTTTCATCCTATATACATTTGTAATGTTCTTGTTAATTTTAATTCGAAAAAACCTTTAAGTAGCTTAAGCAAAATAATCCAACCCTTGCATTGACATATGGATATTCCGGATTTTTTGATCAACCTTGGAAAGGAGTCTTCCCTTCATCAGGAATGGGTTGACGCCCTGCCTGCCCTTATTAAAGGTTTAGAAAAAGAATGGAAGCTCGAGATTGGTCGCCCTTTTATCCAACATGCTTCCTGTTCTTTTGTGGCGCCATGCCTGGTAAATAATAAAGAGCAAGCAGTCCTTAAAATTGGCTGGCCACACGAGGAGGGATTACATGAAATTGAAGGATTAAGGTTGTTGAACGGACATCCAACGGTAAGACTTTTAAGGTTTGACAAGGAGATCAATTCCATGCTCCTGGAACGATGTATGCCGGGGACGGCACTTAGCAGAGAAGCTGATGCCATTCAGGATGAAATCATTTGTCGATTACTTAAAGACATCTGGAAAACCAACTATAAGCGTGAAAATTTTCGTCCGCTGGCTGTAATGGTTAAACAGTGGAATGAAGAAACCTACCAACAACTAGATCTTTTCCCCGATCCTGAGCTAGCCAAATCTGCTTGTCAGTTAAAAGAACAGTTGATCAAGTCTACGAAAAAGCGCGTTCTGTTGGCGACCGATCTGCACGCAGGAAATGTGTTGCGCGCCCAACGCCAACCCTGGCTGGTAATTGACATCAAACCCTACGTGGGTGATCCTACCTATGACCTGACACAGCATCTACTCAATAATCTGGAAAAACTTAAAGCTAATCCGTCGGCTATTATTGATCAACTTGCTACTTTGGCGGGTGTAGACCCTTTCCGTTTAAAACAATGGATGTTTGCACGCTTAGCTTCGGAAAACGGAGGCGCCCATCAAGAATTAGCCAAGGAACTAGGATGAATTACTTTTCAAACAATATAATTTCAACCTACGCTCTTCCTGCCTATCCGTTGTAAGCTATTCCTTAAAAACCTACAAATCAGTTTATCTATAGACTATCGGCCAGCACCTGATATCCTTTAAGATTTTGTAAGCAAAGCAATTTTGGTATCTTGAGGGAATCATTTTGCTATTTGAGAAAAACGAACAAGAAAGCACAACGGACCTCTTCCAACCAGTATGAGCACATTTAAAAAAGATAAACAATACCTTAAATTCTGTGCCTATGGATTTCTAAAAAACCTGAGATTCTATGATGCCTTTTTGTTACTTTTTTTTCTGGAAAATGGCATCTCTTATAGTCAGATAGGTATCCTGTATGCGGCCAGAGAAATTGTCATCAATATCTTTGAAGTTCCATCGGGCATTATTGCGGACACTTACGGACGTAAAAATTCGCTGATCGCCGCCTTCTTGTCCTATATCCTTTCATTCCTCATTTTTTACATTTCAAAAGACTTCAATTTATTACTCCTTGCGATTATAATGAATGGCATTGGTGACGCCTTCCGTTCCGGCACACACAAGGGGATGATCATGGATTATTTAAAATTAAATCAATGGGAAGACCATAAAATAGCCTATTACGGACATACGCGTTCCTGGTCTCAGCGAGGCTCGGCGGTGTCCGCGTTGTTTGCCGGGTTTCTAGTGTTATACGCTGGCAGCTACCGCCTGATCTACCTATTCACGGTGGTGCCCTATTTATTGAATTTTATCAACATTCTGACTTATCCCGAGGCCATTAACTACTCACTAAGTAAGGACAAACAGTTGTCTCAATCTATTACCACTGTTTTCAAAAATTTTCTCCTGGCCATAAAAAATAAGAAGGTTTTTAAAATCATCAATACCACAGCTTTGCATTCTGCCTTTCTAAAAGCAACCAAGGATTATATCCAACCGGTCATGATCCAATTGTCAGTACTCCTCCCTCTATTGGGCTCCTGGGATATCAAAAGAAAAAGCGGACTCATCATTGGTATACTCTATTTTTTCATCTTCCTGCTAACTGCCCTGGCTTCTAAATTTTCCTTCAAGGTCACGAACATGGGCATAAAAAACATTCCATCTTCGACACTCTTGCTGGGCTTCGCTTCGGGGCTTGTCGGTGGTTTGTGCATCCAGGAGGAACTATGGGTAGCTGCTCTAATTGCATTCGTAGGCATTTATCTGATAGAAAATATCAGAAAACCAATCCTAATTGGTGTCTTGGCAGATCATGTTCCCAACGAGATTTTAACTTCCGTCATTTCCGCACAATCCTTTTATCGTACCATCATCACGGCCATCATTGCCATTTTGCTGGGTGTTTTTTCAGATTTATTTGGAATCGGCATTTCTTTATTTGCAATTTCTGGATTACTCTTGTTGTTTACAGTCTTATTAGGTTTTCCAAAAAACAAAACAGCTCAGTGAACCGGGCGGTTAAAGTTCTCATTAACAGGCAATTTTAGTATATTTAGGTGACGATATTGTTTTTAGAGAAGACCAGAAAATCACAACTTAAGCAAAGCCAATATGAAAATACCAAAGCGTCGTCTGGCGGCCATCATGTTTACCGATATTGTCGGATACTCTGCCATGATGCAACAAGACGAGCTCATAGCTAACCGGATCCGTACTCGTCATAAAGAAGTGTTTAACCGCTTGAACAAGCAGTTTAACGGGAAAATCCTTCAATATTTTGGCGATGGCACCCTTAGTATTTTTCCAAGCGCAGCAGCAGCCGTAGAATGTGGCGTCGCTTTGCAATTGGAGCTAAAGAAGGCCCCTCCGGTTCCCATTCGGATCGGTATTCATACCGGGGATATTACGTATAGCGACGAAGAGGCTTATGGCGACGGAGTCAATGTAGCCGCAAGAATCGAGACCCTGTGTATTCCCGGCGGGGTATTTATTTCTGAGAAAGTCTATGATGACATCAAAAACCATCCACAACTAACGGCCATGGCACTGGGTGCTTTTGATCTTAAAAACATCAAGGATGACATTCGCGTCTATGCAGTGAACAACCGGGGGATCACCGTTCCGGAGGAGACGCCCAAACAAGCTAGTCAGCAAAAGCCGGCTCAGCCCAAAGTCGTCGGAAAAAGAAAACGAAAATTTGCCGCCGGCTTCTTAGCTCTATTTTTTGGCCTGTTTGGAATGCATCGCTTTTACCTCGGACAACGAAACCTGGGTGTCCTCTATCTCGCCATTACCCTGACCGCGATGTTTATCCTACCTTCCTTAGGTAATCTGGTGGGCATGATGGCCATTATCAGTTTCGTCGATGCCATCCTGATCTGGACTTCTTCCCGAGCCAGTTTTGATGAAAAGTATAATGCGCATCTGGTGTCCACACAGACAAAGGAACAAACTGAGAAAACCGCTCAACAGTCCTTTTTAAAAGATCAGTTTGCTATCCATTTCCAAAGAGGAACACAATTTTATCAGGACTACCATTTCCAGGAAGCCATTGACCAATTGAGCCAGGCGGTGGCCATTAAATACGACGAACCAGAGGCTCATTTTCTCCTGGCGCGTTGTTATTCCATGCTGGAAAATGGCAAAAAAGCATTCGCTCATTTGGATGCAGCTGTAGCATTTGGCTTCAAAAGTATTCCGCTTATCCATGAGCTGGACGAACTAGCTTATTTGCGTACCCAAGCCGAATTCGACGATTTTGTCGATAATGGTTACCGAATTTTAGAGCCACTGCCGCCCATATCCGAAGAAGAATCGCGCCCCGCTGCCTCTGCTCCCCCAGACGTATTGGAACAGCTGAACCGACTACAACAACTCTATCAAGACGGGATCTTAACGGAGCAAGAATATCTGGAACAGGAGATGCGATTGCGGGAAAATAGGCAATAGTTTAGTGTTTAAAAAAACGTTGGTTTTTGAAAAACCTTTATTTTCTTTCATCTTTGCGAAATGAACGTTTTAACTGTACACATTAGACCACTTTAAAAAGAAAACATCCATTGAGCGATACCCGCCAGATCATGCTTTCCGTTGCCAATGGAGATCGAAAAGCATTTCATCAACTCTACGAATTGTATTCGGATAAAGTCTATAATACGGCGCTGAGTTATGTGCAGAATGAGCAAGATGCAGAAGAGATCACCCAGGATGTCTTTACCAATGTTTTCAGAAAAGCCGCTTCCTTCAAAGGAGAGGCTACCGTAAGTACCTGGATCTATCGAATCACTATCAATACTTCTCTTAATCATATCAAAAGAAAAAAGCGGCTCTCCTTTCTCAGTTTTGGTATCTCCCAGCCGGAAAAACCAGACTTTGAACATCCCGGTATAATACTAGAACATAAAGAGCATGCAAAAGCTTTATTTAAGGTCATCGACACCCTGCCGGAGTCGCAAAAAACGGCGTTTATACTGAGCTTTGTGGAAGAATTACCGAGGCAGGAAGTAGCCGATGTGATGGAAGTTTCACTGAAAGCAGTAGAGTCTTTACTGCAACGAGCGAAGAAAAATTTGAGAAATAAATTAGAAAACTTATATCCTGACCGAAGGATTGCAAAATAATTATTGTCTAAAACAATAAATAAAACCAAGTTAAATCTATAATGATGGAAAATGACAAAGAAAAGTGGATAGAAGAGGTTTTTGAAAGTATTCAGGGCAGTAAACGAGCAAAGCCAAGTCCCGGGTTATTTGCAAAAATTGAAGCGCAAATTGACAACCCGGATGCAGTGATCATCCCAATGTTTCAGCGGAGAGTCGCCGCAGCTGCTGCTATTTTATTGCTGGCACTGAATGTATTTGCCTTACGCCAGTATATGCAACAAGACTCCGTGCTTTCAAACGAAAGTGTTGCGATGGAGATGCCCAACCAACAACTCATTTCTAATTATAATATCTATAATAGATGACTAAATCTCTACTCTATAAATATGCAGCGATCGGTTTATTATTGTTGAATATTAGCATGATCGCCTTTTTCTTTTTGACAAGACATAAACCGGGAGGTAAAGGCATGGGGTTCGATTTTCGTCCAAGGGCCATCCATATGCTGGAGCTCGATGACGAACAGAAAGCCGCTTTTGTCAAGTTGGCTGAGGAACATCGCCAGCGAATAGACGCCATCAATGAGCAGCAAAGATCCTTGCTAAAACCCGTTTTTAAATCACTTACAGATACAAATCAGACAGGAGCTATCAACTCAATCACTACGGAAATTGAACAACTGGAAGGCACTAAGATCGCCATTACTTACCAACACTTCCAAGACGTAAAGTCTATCTTAAGGGAAGAGCAATTACCTAATTACGAGGTATTCCTTAAGGAAGCTTTAGGAATTCTTTTGCTTGACTCGAAAAAGTAAGCGATGAAGTTCTTGACATTATTCTTTTTGATTTTTTCTGCAGGTGTTTTATCTGCTCAGATGAACTCGGGTTTGTCCGTTGCTTTTATTCCCAGCTACCTCCAGGCACCACTACGTATTAACCCCGATCACCAAAGTGCGCACCAAATCACCCCCCAAATTGAAACGCTCAAATTCTATATCTCCAACGTCGAACTTACAGATGGAGATAACATTGTTTTTGTCGAACAAAATAGCTTCCATTTATTAGATGCTGAGGATGCAGGCAGCTTATCTTTTCACCTACAAGTACCGGACACCTTATCCTTTTCCCATATTAAGTTCAAGCTCGGTATCGATAGCTTAACCCATGCTTCCGGAGCTTTTGGTGGTGACCTGGACCCAACCACCGGCATGTACTGGACCTGGCAAAGTGGTTATATCAATTTTAAACTCGAAGGTATCGCGGCTCAATCACCGGCAAGACATCATCGGTTTCAATTTCATATTGGTGGTT
>CBDUIU010000084.1:0-10116 GCA_965367335.1 uncultured Saprospiraceae bacterium | reverse complement strand
CTGGAGGCAATGCTTTTGATGCAGCTATTGCTGCATATATGGTATCCTTTATCGCGGAGCCTTGTATGGGCGGTGCGGGGGGTGGGGCCCATGCTTTAGTTAGAACTGCTTCTGGCACGAACAAAGTATTTGATTTTTTCTGTCAAACGCCTCAGCAAAAACGTGCTCCGGATACCTTAGATTTTTACCCGGTAGACGTCAATTTTGGTGGAACCACGGAAACTTTCCAGGTTGGCAAAGGCTCTACTGCAGTACCAGGTGCGATTGCCGGAATTTTTGCCATCCATGAAGAGCTTGGTAGTCTGCCGATGCGGGAGTTGGTACAACCGGCCATAGCAGCGGCAAAAAATGGTGTTGAGGTCAACGATTTCCAGTTCTATGACTTTGAGTTGTTAGCGCCAATGTTGTCGGTGGATAAGAAAGCTAAGGATGTATTTTTTCCAAATGGTCATTTGATTAAAAAAGGAGAGCTATTGCGGATGCCCAGATTTGCAGATTTTCTGGATTATCTTGCTTCAGAAGGTAAGAATGCTTTTTATAAAGGAGAAGTAGCCGAGAAAATTAGTATCGATCATCTCAATGGCGGAGGACATTTGACCATGAAAGACTTTGCAGATTATAAAGTGACCTTACGTGACCCTCATGTTTTTCGATATGGTAATAACCGAGTGTTGACCAATCCCTTTCCAGCAACTGGCGGAGTAATTCTTTCTCTTTGTCTTGCCGGACTAAATGCTGTAATAAAAAACGAAGCGCCTTTAAGTAGCGAAGCGGTCAGGCAGCGTTATAGAGCTTTACGTCCTGTTTATCGATTGTCACGAGAACCAGCAAAGTTATATGCTGCATTGGAAGTAATGGGAGCTGCTCCACCACCTCACTTCCAACTTTTGTATCAAATGAATCGAAAATGGGGTAGCACTTCTCACCTAAATGTCGTTGATAAACAAGGCAATGCCATCAGCCTTAGTATGACCCTTGGAGAAGGTTGTGGTTACTTTATTGAAAATACAGACATCCAACTCAATAACATGTTAGGCGAAGCAGCTTTAATGCCTAATGGATTTCATTCCTGGGTTCCTAACACTCGACTTTCATCTATGATGGCTCCTACCATGGTCCTTGATGAAAATGAACAATTGAAATTAGTGTTGGGAACGGGCGGCGCTTCCCGAATTCCGGCAGCTATTGCACAAGTGATCCAATATTACCTTGCTTATGGACTGGATATTCGTGAGGCCGTAAGTTACCCTCGTTTGCATACCGAACATGACCATCTCCACCTGGAGCCTGGTTTTTCGGATCTGGAATCAATCAATTCAATGGGGAAAGATGAGTTAAGTTTTTGGAAGGGAACCAATCTCTTCTTTGGAGGTGTACATGCGATCGCAGCCGAAAAGGGGACTTATATTGCGGTGGGGGATGATCGTCGCGATGGAGTAGGCCTAGTCCATTAATTATATTTAAAAAATATACTTTATTTGAGCACTTATTTCCGAGCGAATTTGCCCTGATGTTTCGTCATTCCCACTACCAAAAGCTATTTGATTGGACCAATATGTTTGTGCATATCTGCCTTCAATGGTTAGATTTCGAATCCCTCGATAGCGCAGATTGATGTAGAAACGAGTGCCGCGATTATAGTAGGCTGGAACAGAAAAACTCCGTAATAAGTCGTTTTCGTAATTATAATAGCGCACATCATAACCATCCGTATCAAATAAAGCAAAACGAGAAGAAAAAGACAAGGGGAATCCGATGGGTCTGTAGATAATGTCCTGATAAATACTAAAACCCGTTTGCCGGTCTGTTTCACTATTATCTCTAAAAAAGCCGGCATCCATTCTGGTGCGTAACTCTAAGGCTTTTGTTACTTTATATGCAACATGTAATCGACCCTGGAAGACATCCGTTTCTGTCAATACATCCAGTTTGTTATCGGAGAATGCCGCATTTTGCTCTTTAATCTCACGACGGAATTCGGCATAGACTTCAGCTTTACGTTTGCGATAATAGGTTAGTCGGAGTCGAAAATCATGACCACTGGAAGGGGCAGCAGCGCGAAAACGAAGCCAGGGATGTTCATATAAATCGAAATAACCATTCAGGCGCCAATTCTGGGTAATAAAATACTCCAACCCAAAATAAATTCCTTTTTCATTTCGCGCACCAGAGGTCTCTGCAAACGGATTAGCATTGATAGCCTGGTAGGCTCTGTCAAAATATCGATGAAGAATGGCCAGGTTAAGTTTAGCATCCAAGCCAATCAATGCTCCGTTGAGGGTGGCTATTTTACCATTATCGCTTGTGGCCGTTTCTCCAAAAAAATGGAAATTACGGTAAGTGTAAGAATAGTCAAGGCTAAGGTTTAAGAGTTGATCTCCACGAAAGTTAAATCGATTATAGGGTTGCAGGGTAGGAGTGAAAGTGTCACCAAATCGACTTAACAATGTGTTTGCAGCTACCATCCAATGAGGCTTTTTATATTGGATACGGGCGCCCGTTTGAAATAATTGGATAGCATTTTCATCTTCTATTTCATTAGCATTACGGTGGAACCCGGAGGATTGTAATGAAGTGAAAAATGGATCGGGTGTATCTACCAAACTAGTATCTTCCTGAATGACATTTGCATCTCTTCTATTGTATGAACTAAACAAACTGATTTCCAGGTCTTCTGTTGGAACCAAGGTCAATCCGGCTCCTCGCATAAAGTTATTTTCATCGACGGATTTGTAAGGACGGATCGTCTGTCCTCCACGCTTTATGGTAGTAACCGCATTGCTTTTTCTTGCTCCAAAACCGGAATGAAGGATCAACCCTTGTCCTAAGCTGACACTATAATCTCCCAGAGCAAAACTTTTAAGCCAGCTACGATATTCTTTTAAGAAAAAATGAGCGGAGTAGAAATCGAATCCTTGTTTATTGGATTTTTTAAAAAAAGCTTCTCCCGGATCTTTTTCCATCGTCACGCCAAAACTGAGACGATTTTCATAGTAATGTCGATAGCGAACGAAAAACCGGTTAGGGTCTCCTTCAAAAGGAGAACTAACTTCATTGGAATATCCTCTTCTTTTTTGCAACTCCCGATCCCAGGCCAGATAGAGTTCGTTTCGTCCTTTTGTTATCATTTGGCCTAGAGGCAGCTGATAATCTCCTTCTTTACCACCTATTGTGATATAGGGCAACAAACTATTGATAGTTGGTAAATCCAGATAAGGTACTGCCTGGAGTTCTTCCAATGCAATCAAGTCGCCTAATTCTCTTCGATAGCGGAGCAGCGCAATGATTTGTAAATCGGAAAGTAACCGCAATGACTGTAACTCTTCTTCGGTTGCTCTGTTTAGATTAAGCGGTCGACGAAGATAAACTTCCAGATCTTCAAATATGGCATTAAACTGAAATTCACCATCTTCTTCAGCACCTTGGACAAAGTTTTCAATCAAATCGCTATTCTCTGGAAGTTGTTCTTCTTTCGGAAGGGTATCCCTTTGTGATAAAAGCACGATAGGATAACAACCCAAACAGCACAAGAACAGATATCGGTATAAATGAGTGAAATTCATAGACTAAAATGGTGGAGCAGTAGGCTTATTACCCAATATCTGTTCAATTTTTTCAGTTATTTCGTTAGTAATCAGTGGGACTACATTAAATGACTCAAGTGTTTCTTCAAGGTGATGAAGTTTGGAGGCACCCAAAATAACCGTACTTACATTAGGGTTCTTAACACACCAGGCGATGGCTAGTTTCGCCATGCTTGTCCCGAGGTCCTTCGCAATTTCATTGAGGTCACGAACCTTCTCAATACGTTCAGGCGAAAGGGACCGTTCTTTCAACCATTCCAAGCCCTCCATACTTAATCGGGTTCCTTTTGGAAATTGGCCGATATATTTATCCGTTAGAACTCCGGAAGCTAAGGGAGACCAGATGGTAGTTCCCAAGCCCACTGTTTTATAGATTTGGTCAAACTCGACTTCCACCTTTTCCCGGTGAAACATATTGTACTGAGGCTGTTCCATAGTAGGGCCAATCAAACGAAAATCTTTAGCAACCATATGTGCTTCCATGATTTCCTGAGCAGACCATTCTGAGGTTCCCCAATAGAGAATCTTACCTTGCTGGATTAAATGATTCATTGCCCAAACCGTCTCTTCAATTGGTGTATTTTTATCTGGGCGATGACAGAAAAAAAGATCTAAATAATCTACTTGTAATCTTTTCAAGGCAGCATCACAAGCTTCAAAAATATGCTTACGACTCAGGCCGGTTTGGTTGGGCTTTTTTCCCCCATCTCCAAAGAAAACCTTACTGCTAACAATATAAGAACTTCGCTCCCAACTCATCTTTTTCAAGATATTTCCCATCACGATCTCAGATTGGCCGCGTGCATAAATCTCTGCATTATCAAAAAAGTTGACCCCTTTATCATAGGCTAGTTTCATCAGTTTTTCAGCCATATCATCACTGATCTGCTTTCCAAAGGTCAGCCAGGAACCAAGGGATAAACTACTTACCTGCAAGCCGGATTTTCCTAATCTTATGTATTCCATAAATTGAGTGTTAGTAATTTTTTGAATGGGCCCTAAGGTAAGGATTTGAGGTATGAACTTAAAGTAATACTTATTTATCTTTTTATCTAAAAGTGGAACACAGCTAAGTTCTCTCATAGGACAACTTTCTGATTTTAATATAAAAAAATGAATATCAGGTAGTTAAATGAATCTATCTATACTAGTACCTTAGGGTAAAATATCATTGATTTAGCAAGCAATTATCGACTTAGACAAGAGAAAAAGCTCAAATCCTCATTTCCACCATTTCATAGCCTTAGTATATATAGGGGTTGGTATCATATTTGTAATTATCATATGATATTATTTCTATCTGTGTAATACCCAGAACGAAATTGAGTTGACACTAATTTTTTCATGTACAAAATGATCATGACCAGAACATCAATTTTACTTTTAGTTTTCTGCCTGATAGGTTCGATAATGTTTGCTAAAGAGTCGCAAACGCAAGAATTAAAGGACAGGATAGCAAATATGAGTGGTAAGGAAAAGGTAGATGCCTTGAACAAGCTTTCCTCATTGTATCAAACAGAAAGACAATTCACTGAGGCGATAAATGCGGCTCGTCAAGCATTGGAGATGGCCACTCGTCTTAATGATAATTCCGGGATGGCCACGGCTCATGATAACATGGGTGTCATTTACGAAATGAAGTTTGATTATACCAATGCAATGGAAAGTTACGTGGAGGCGCTGAAGTTGAGAAATGAATCTGGTAATGACAAGGCCATAGCCTTATCAAAGAATAACATTGGTAGGGTTTTTTATTTGCAGGAAGATTCGCAAAATGCCATCGAGAATTTATCAACTGCATTGGAGCTTCGGACTAAGGTTAACGATAGAGAAGGTGCAGCTGTCACTCATAAAAACCTGGCAGATGTTTTTCTGTTCAAAAAATTATATGGCAAAGCGAAGGATCATTATCGCCAATCCATGGATCTGTTAATTGAAATGGATGACTTGGAAGGCGCTGCAAAGATTGCAAATTTCCTTGGCGAAATTGTAAAAGACCTCGGAGACTATGAAGGTGCGCTGGTTTATTATAATATGTCATTGGACTTAAATAGCTCCATTGAAAATGTGCCCAGTATAGGAAATGATCACAATAATATCGCAATGGCTTATTTCGAACAAGGCTCTTACGAAGAAGCACTTGAGTCCAACGAGACGGCCATGCGGATCCGCCAGCATTTAAAAGATAACTATGGCTTGGCAGAAACTTATAAAAACTTCGGCTTGATTTATCAGGCAATGGGAGATAAGGTACAAGCAAAGCATAGTCTTGAAGAAGCTGTAAAGTCACTTAAAGCAGTTGGCTTGCAACCGGGGACGCAGAACATTTACCGGGATATTGCCAAAACCTATATGGATATGGGTGATTACAAAATGGCTTATCAAAATCAAATAGCCTATTCCAGTAGCCGGGATGCCTTTATGACGCAGGAGAAATCTCGTGCAATCCTCGAATTGACAACGAAGTACGAATCTGAGTTTGCCGCAAAGCAACAGCAGCAGAAAATTGAGGCCTTGGAAAAAGACAAAACCTATAACTCCCAAATTCGCACATTCTTAATGGCTTTAGTTGGTTTGGGTGCGCTGTTGATTGTGGTGTTGTTCCGCAGTTATAAACAAAAACAGGCGGATAATCAATTGTTGCTTACGAAGAATGAAGAGATTCATAAGCAGAAGGAAGAAATTGATATTGTCAATAGTAAGCTAGAAGAGAAAAACGCAAGCCTTGACTTACTCAATTCTAAGTTGGTTGATGAAATGGCGGAGCGTGAATCTATTGAAAAATCATCTTTTGCCCGGGATCGCTTCTTAGCAACGATGAGCCACGAGATGAGAACACCAATGAATATTATCATCGGATTGACTCACCTCTTATTGGATGAAGAACCACGCGATGATCAAATTGAGCATTTGCGGACATTACAGTTTTCTTCAAATAACTTATTGGTATTTATCAATGATGTGCTGGACTTCTCAAAAATCGAAGCAGGTAAATTGAGTTTGGAAAGCCGTGTATTTGATCCGGTCAAAACTTTTGAAGAGCTAAGGGTAAGATTCCGTTTGCCAGCAAAAGAAAACGATATAACCTTAAACTTTAATGTAGATCGCAAGATCCCTGAGAAATTGATGGGGGACCCAACTCGCTTGAATCAAATTTTGACTAACCTGATTGCCAACAGCATTCAACATGCCCAGAAAGGGGAAGTCACTGTTGAAGCGCAGTTAAAAGAAATGACTAAGCAAGAAGCAATGATCTACTTGCAAGTAAAAGATACCGGAAAAGGTATCCCACAGAATATGCTGGACGCGATGTTCCGCCGTTTTCCAAATAATAGTGGTGATAGTTTTGAAGGATATAATGGAGGTGCTGCTTTTGGTTTAGCAATTACGAAGCGATTAGTCGACTTACAAAATGGCAAAATTGAAGTAGAATCAACAGATGAAGGAACAGTCTTTACTATTCTACTGCCTTATAAAGTAGTAGGTAAAGAGGAAGCAGCTATAGCAGAAAAAGAAGCGAAAGAGCCTAAATCTTTTGAACATCTTGCAGGTAATAAGATCTTGATAGTAGAAGATAACAAGATCAATCAGTTAGTGGTTGCTAAAATGCTGAAAAAGTTAGGAGTAGAAATTACTACTGCTGACAATGGCTTAGAAGCTCTTGATGCTTTTGAAACAACTTACTTTGACTTAGTGCTTATGGATATCCAAATGCCTGGCATGGATGGATATCGTGCTACCGCTGAGATAAGAAAACTTGCTGATCCACGTAAACGCGATGTGCCGATTATTGCTCTAACAGCTTCTGCTTTTCTTTCGGAAAAAGAGAAAGCTAAGCTTTTTGGAATGAACGACCACGTTGGAAAACCATTTGGACCAGATGATCTGATGGAGAAAATCAGTAACTGTTTGAATGTGTATAAAGTTTAAAAAGGTTAGTTTTTACAGCATACTTGAAAATAAAAAAGCCTCACTTTACAGTGGGGCTTTTTTATTGAATCCAGTTAATCCGATTTTTTCACTCCAATTAATTATATCATTCCTTTTTCTCGTTTAACTAAAGGACTATTAATTTCTATCAATTTTCTTCTAAATAGAAATAAACTACTCAAAGCAAATATTGAGACTAGCGGTAATACCGGTTTTGGCAAAATAAAACCGCTCTCCATCAACAAATAAAAAAGAACAGGTAAACTTAATAATCGAAGAACTTCTAAACCAATCACCCACTGTTTTTTATACTCGAATAGGAAACCAAACATTAATGTCGTCAGGAGTATCCAAAGTGCAAATAATGTTTTATGGGTCATATCAAAGCTTCCATATTTAAAGAAATAAAAAGCATTGAAACCCATGGCGGCTAAAAATTGGAGAAAAATATAAAGCTGAATACCACGATTGCTTGTATCATACTTTTCATAATCCTTACTCACTTCTGGTGCCTGTAAAGGGCCACCCATATAATCTGGTTGCCAGCCAGGCGGCTTGAACAGTACTTTTAAAGCATCGATAAAACTATGGGTTTTGCGGACTGAATGAAATAGGTCAATATAATGAGCAAAATTTGCATAAATAGGATTCCAGCTTTTCAAAGGTTTTGTAATTCCATAGTGTGGTCGCTCTTCTTCCGCTTTAAAAGTACCGAAGAAGCGATCCCAAATGATCAGAATACCCGCATAATTTTTATCCAGATATTTCGGATCACGGCCATGGTGTACGCGGTGATGCGAAGGCGTGTTAAAAATCAGTTCAAACCAATGAGGCATTTTATTAATATGCTCTGTGTGAATCCAGAATTGATAAAGAAGATTCAAGCCGCCAGCTAGTACAAACTGGGTTGGAGAAAGACCGAGTAGCGCCATCGGCAAGAAAAAAGGAATACCCCAGATGAATCCGGTCGAAGTTTGGCGTAAGGCCACTGAAAGATTATACTCTTCACTTTGATGATGGACAACATGACCCCCCCAGAATAAACTAACTTCGTGTGCCATGCGATGCTCCCAATAATAGCAAAAATCCCAAAGGATCATGGCTAATGCAAAGGTCCACCCAGTAGCTGGGAGATGGGTAAAAGCAAATTTTTCGTAGACAAATATATAAGCGCCGATTTTGATTAATGCTATAAAAGTTCCGCTGAGTTGCATTAGCGTGCCGGTGCTGATATTGGTTACCGCATCATTGAGCCGATAGGTTTGATGGTCTCCTTTATAATGCTCATAGAGTAACTCAATACCCATCAGCGAAAAGTACATTGGAATGGCCAGAATGAGTGGGCTAATGTCCATTTTATAAAAATACTATTTTGATTACAAATATTATGAAGCTAAACCATAGAACTTAAACTGAAGATAATCTCTAATGACCTGATCCAGGCAAAGGTCGTTCTGGAGGAAAAATTCTTTATTAGTCATGATTGAAAAAATAAAATGACGATCCTGTTCTACTATGAGCGGTACACATCCTTTGCGAAAAGCACCAGCCTCCATGCCATCTACATAAAACGTAGTCATACTTTGCATAAGTATATCCAGAAATGCCGTAACATTATTCCATTCATGGGGATAATATTTTCGTAAATCGTACAAAAAAACCGAAGAGATTTCTTTACAGGTTTCAGTAATATGCTTAAAAAATTCCCAGTAACGCGCTTCGAATGAATTCCCCTGTCGGGCTAGTATCTCCAATCCAGGGCTTACCTGATCAATTTTCTGAGAAACGGCTAATTGAATAATTGCTTCTTTAGAATTAAAATATTCGTAGAATGTAGATTTACTTACGTTAAGGTATTTTGCAATTTTATTAATCGAAAGTCGCTGAAGCCCATTGTCTTGCAAATGTTGGAATAAAGCTTTACTCCAAACTAGCTTCTTATCTATATCATCCTTTCTTTCTTTAGACACGGCCTTTCTTCCCATAGGTTTTTTTGAAAATCGAACTATTATTACTAAATTAGTTCGAAAGATAAAAAAAATTGATGAAAGATAATAAATACTTACTGGCCTATCTCGTTCCAGCTTCAGGTTTTTTATCGGTTTACCTAGCCGGGCCATGGTCTTTTTTTACAGTGATCTTACTTTTTGGACTTGTTCCGCTAGTAGAGCAGCTATTACCTCAATCGGAAGAGAATTATAGTGAACTTGGGGAAAAGGTGCGGATTCAGCAACGCTATTTTGATGTATTGCTTTATTTAAATCTTCCCATTTTATACAGTTTAATTATTTACTGTTTGCATACAATCTCCCTAACACCTTTAAAAACATATGAACTGGTAGGCATGGTATTAAGCGTTGGGATGGTAGCGGGAGCTGCAGGGATAAATGTAGCCCATGAGTTGGGACATCGTTCGAATCCATGGGAGCAAATTTTAGCTAAATTACTTTTACTCCCTACTTTTTACATGCATTTTTTTATCGAACATAATCGTGGACATCATAAATATGTGGCTACTGATCGAGATCCAGCTTCAGCAAAGAAAGGAGATTGGGTGTATGTTTTTTGGTTGAAGTCAATCATCAATAGCTATATAAATGCC
>CBDUIU010000083.1:0-10149 GCA_965367335.1 uncultured Saprospiraceae bacterium | reverse complement strand
CGCTTGAACCAATCGTCGTTGAATATCCAGCCGTTGAATCCGAACCTGCCTTAACTCAAATTGGTTGATTTTACCAGCCCGATATAACTCATCGGCCAGGGCAAAATTCTCATTAGCCAGGGCCAGGTTTTCTTGTTCTAAATTCTCCTGTGCAACATAATATTCGTAATTTTGGTAGGCTACAAAAAGTTCATTTTCAGTAGAACGGGAGGCTTCATCAATGGCCAGGGAAGCATTTAATGCGTCCAATTCGGCTAGTTGGATTTCCCGTTTTACGCGATGGCCATCATAAATATTAAAGCGACCTGTCAAGCCAATATATGGGCCATAGGTTGAATTAGTGGAAAGGAATCCAGTATTGGAATTCAAATAGCCATAACTAATTCCCGAGTTCAAATCAATTTGTGGCAATTTCCCGGCTTCGGCAATTTGTCGATCTTTCAATACGATTTCGTAGGCTTGCTGCGCATATTTGATATCGTAATTAGTTTGTTTTGCTTTCCAATCATTAAAAGAAAATAAGGTCGGTGGTTTGAGAAAATTGGTATCAGGGGTAAACACGATATCTGCCTCCCGGTTTAATGCCCGATTCAAATCAGAACGGGCTAATTTATAGGACATCTCTGCCAACTCCTTGGTATTGATCAATTCATTCAAATCGGTTTGTGCCTGTAAGACATCCAACTGCGTAGCTGAGCCAATCTCCAATTTCGCTCGGGTAAGCCTTAGCAGATCTGAAAGGTAAGCGACTTGCTCCTCATAGATTTTAATGATGGCCGATTGCCGAACCAATTCCTGGTAAGACGTGGTGATATTGGCTGATAAAGTTTGCGCTTCCACCTTTAAAGCCAGGATAGATAGTTCCTTATTCTGTTCTAATTGATCCCGCCGGAAGAACATCGCCTTTCCGTCAAAAATCGTCCAGTCGAGTCTTACTTCTGCACCAGCACGGAAATCACTAGCAGCTGTTGTTTTATTTTCTCGCCCATCCAGAAAGCGCTGGTTGGCATTGTTGAGGCTATAAGTCAAATCTCCGGAAGCTGTCACTGAGGGTAACATCCCTGCGGCTCCCGGACCTGAATTTACATTGGCTATTTCAATCTGGTTTTCGGCAACCTGTAGCGCAAGATTTTCCTTTAGTCCAATCTCAACCGCTTCTTTTAAACTAAGTTTCGGGCTTTGAGCGGTAAGCACTTGGAATCCGCTTAATCCCGTTAAAATGAATGATAAGAGGCCAATATATTTTATCTTTTGTATCATGCTTTTTCGCTTAATGCTGGACGTTTGCGTGAAATTAATAAATACATGGATGGAATTAAATACAGGGTCAAGAGCAGAGAAAATAATAAGCCGCCAATAATCGAAACCCCCATGGGAATTCTGGATGTTGAAGCAGAGCCTAAGGCCAGGGCAATCGGCAAAGTACCCAGTACCGTCGCCAGCGAAGTCATCAGAATAGGTCGCAGCCGGGAAGTGGAAGCCTCAAGAATTGCAGCAGTTTTGGTTTGTGCAGTCTCCAACTTTTGGTTAGCAAACTCTACGATTAGAATTCCATTTTTGGTAACAATACCCACTAAAACAATGATCCCGATCTGTGAAAAAATATTTATCGTATGTCCTAAATAATATAAGGATAACAAGGCGCCCAGAATAGCTAAGGGGACGGTGACCATAATAATAAGGGGATCAATATAAGATTCAAACTGAGCTGCTAAAGTTAGAAAAACCAAACCCAGCGCCAGGAGAAAAGCAAAATACAAACCACTGGAACTTTCCTGCAGCTCTTTGGAACTACCCGAAAGAGAAGTGGAAAACGATTCATCTAACAATTCATCTGCAATTTTATCCATCTCTGCAATGCCCATCCCAACGGTGTAGCCATCATTCAAACCTGCATTTAAAGTAGCCGAAACATAACGGTTATATCTAAACAGTTGAGGAGGGGAGGAGGTCTCTTCCATGTTGACCACTTCCGAAAGCTTGATCAACTGTCCATTTTCCGCCCTGACGTTTGACCGGGATAAGTCCAGCGGCTCGTCGCGGTAAGTCCGCCCCGCTTCACCGATCACTTCGTATTGTTTTCCATCTTTGATGAAATAGCCATACCGTTGTCCGGCAAAAAGCAGTTGCAAGGTTTGTGCGACGTCCTGCACGGAGACGCCCAGTATGCGCGCTTTATCCCGGTCGACAGTAACGGTCAGCTCAGGTTTGGTAAATTTTAGATTTATATCGACAACACTAAAAGCGGGGTTTTCTTCTGCCTTTTCCAGAAAGCCGGGAAGGACAGCTTTTAGCTTTTCAAGCGTTGGTGCCTGGATCACATATTGCACCGGTAAGCCTCCCAAGGACCTGGTTACTTCAATGGTTTGAGGTTGGATGGCAAAAGCTTTGGCAAAATTATTAGCCGCTAATTTCGGAAAAACCGCACTCACTATTTCCTGTTGAGAACGGTCCCGTTGGCTTGGCGCAACCAAATTCATAAATACAAATCCAGTGTTGACAGAAGTCGAAGAGCCAAAACCCGGAGAGGTCACGGAGATGTAAGCCTTGCGTTCCGGAATCGTGTCCAGAAATGACAACAGACTCAACATGTACTGATCCATCAATTCGTAGCTGGTTCCTTCGGGGGCTGTTGCAAAAACACGGAAGGCACCTTTGTCTTCCATCGGAGCCAACTCGGTAGGTAATTGCGCATTGAGCCAATAGATACCATAGAAAGAGGCAAGGATAAGAAGAGGAGACAACCACTTAATGCGCAGGTAATATTTTAAACTGCGGTGATAAGTATTCGTCATTCCCACAAAAAACCTTTCTGTAACATTATAAAAAGCGTTATGTTTTTCTCGCTTCTTTAACATTTTAGAAGCTAGCATCGGCGTCAAGGTAAGGGACACAAAGGTAGAAATAACAATAGCTCCACCGACGACAAAACCAAACTCTCTAAACAAGCGCCCCGACAAACCAGATAAGAAAATAACGGGCATAAATACAGCAATCAAAGTAACGGAAGTGGCAATAATCGCGAAGAAAATTTCCTTAGCTCCCGCGTGCGCCGCTTCTTTCGGATCCATGCCTTTCTCAATCTTTTGGTAGATATTTTCTAACATTACAATCGCATCATCTACTACCAAGCCTGTTGACAAAACAACGCCAAGCAATGTTAGGATATTGATAGAATAGTCCATCAGGTAAAGAATGAAAAAGGCACCTATCAAAGAGATAGGCATGACCACTACGGGAATAATAGTTGTTCGCCAGTCTCTTAAAAACAAAAAGATTACAATTACCACGAGGGCAAAAGCAATAAAGATCGTGTTTTGTACTTCTTCTATTGCTGCGCGGATCGGTTCAGTATTATCGAAAGCATAACTAACAATGATATCTTCAGGTATATCCTTTTCAATCCGTTGTACCCGTTCATAAATCGCATCGGCAATTTCAATATAATTTGCTCCTGGCTGTGGTGTGATCGCCACACCGACCATAGGAATAATTCCTTTCCCCCGGAGTAAAGTTCTTTTGTTGAGCGCTTCAATTCGGGCAATCCCCACATCTTTCAGGCGAATAATAGTTCCATCCTTTTCAGAAATAATCAGGTCGTTAAAATCTTCTTCCGTTTCTAAGCGACCATAAGTACGAATGGTCAACTCCTGTCGGTATCCTTCAATCTTACCGGTAGGAAGTTCTACATTTTCGCGACCTAAAGCCAAGCGGATATCCGTCGGGGTAATTTGGAGGGCCGACATTTTATCGGGGTCCAGGTTGAGGCGCATGGAGTATTCCTTAGAGCCCCAAATGCGGATATTGGCAATTCCCTGTACCGTTTGTAATCGTTCTTTAAAGACCTTGTCTGCCAGGTTTGTTAAATCGAGCAAAGAACGGTTTTGAGATTGAATGGTCAGGGCCATAATGGTGGTGGCATCTGCATCTGCTTTATTGACAATGGGTGGCTCTACGTCGGGAGGGAGTGACCGAATTGCGCGGGAGACCCGATCACGTACATCGTTAGCCGCGGCTTCCAGATCCACATCCAATTCAAACTCTACGGTAACCGTGGTTCGACCATCCGAGCTCACCGAAGTAATCGTCCGGATACCTGAAATACCATTGATGCTTTCTTCCAATGGCTCGGTAATCTGAGATTCCATGATGTCGGCATTGGCACCCGGATAGTTGGCGACTACCGAAATAATTGGTGGATCAACCGAAGGATACTCCCGAACACCCAAGTAAGTAAATCCTATAACGCCAAAGATGACAATGACGATGGAGAGGACGGAAGACAGCACTGGTCTTTCAATATTTAAGGAGGATAGATTCATATTATGGGCTTCGCAGAGTTAAGCTATAAACAGAGTTTAATCTATTGAATTTTGGATGATCATTAGTTGATACCTTTTAGGGTTGCCTGAACGGGCATCCCATCCGTTGCTCCCAGAATGCCGGTAACCAGTACCGTATCCCGGGATGTGATACCACTCCTGATCTGAACGGAGGTAGGTGTTCGCATACCTACTTCTACAATTTGCGATTTTACTTTTCCATCCTTTACCATCAATACTTTCTGACCCTCTAAGATTGGGATAATCGCCTCGGCAGGAATCAGCAATGAACCTTCGGAACTTTGGATATTATAGAAAACATCCGCATAGCCACCGGGCATAAAAAGGTTGTCATTATTTGGAACCCTACAGCGCATTCGTAAGGAGCGATTATTAGCATCTAAACTGGGGGAAACTAAATAGACCTTAGCCGTAAAGGTATCTTTTTGGGCGGGCACCATAAAGTTAATCTCATCCCCTTGTGAGATTACGCCGGCCATTTTCTCCGGAATAAAAAATTCTAGTTTGATGGGATTCAGGCGATGCAGCTCGACGATGCCGGTACCAGGTGAAACATAGGCACCTTGACTCAACATTTTTATACCAATACGGCCAGCAAAAGGCGCATAAATTTTTGTCTGTTCAATTTGTGCATCCAGTACGGCAATATCTGCATTGATAATGTCTACATCATTTCGGAGTTTGTCGATTTCTTCGGCACGAATGGCTTTCAGGTTCATTAATTTATCTGCCCGGCCAATCTCCAGGTTGGCGTAAGCCAGCGAGACAGCTAATTTGTTTTTCCTGGCTTGTAGCTCGGAATCGTTAATTTTGGCTAGCAAAGCACCTTTTCTTTTAAAGTCTCCTTCCTTAAAGTAAATCTTCTTCAAATAACCCGACACTTCCGACGAAATCAACACCTGATCCTCGGCAATAAAAGTTCCGGTAGAGGTAGCCTGCTGGCTAAGTGCTGATTGTTGAGGTAAAATAGCCTCGGCCTTAAGGGTTCTCGGGCCTCTGGGAGCCGCAGACTTCACTTCTGCTTTAGACTCTGGCTGGCAACTATATAGGAATAACAAGGGGACAGCTATTAAAAATAGAATGACTAATTTCTTCATATTTGACAATTTGAATAAATGCGAGGTCTTTATACCGTTAAGGTATCACTAAAAACTCTTTTATTAAATCAATTTGAAAGGGAAATAGTTTTTGAGAAGCGGTTTTTCAGTGAAGTTGTTTAAAGTAATTTTTCAAGGATCATTTGTTTTAATATTATGATGCTGGCTTTATGATTTTTATTTCTTAACCAATAATTGGATAATTATAAATATAATTGCTGAAACTGTCATTCCAAAGAAATTAGCATCTAAACCAAAAGGCAATATTATTTCAGTTAAAATGAGCGTCAAAGTAGTACCACCTCCCAAAAGCATCGCAAACATGGCTGCCGTTGCAGATGGCTTTTTCAAGAACATAAAACCCAAAACAGGAACAAATAATCCGGAAACCATGAAGGCATAAGAGTATAACATCAAATCGAGCACATTTTGCATTTTGGTAGCCAGGAAGATGGCCAGTATACCAATGACTAAGGTTGCTAATTGCGAATACCGAATGCTTTTGGGGTCGTTTTTTGAAAGTCTTAAAATATCTGTAATAAAATTACCTGATGCCGCCATCAAACAACTATCGGCCGTTGACATGATTGCCGAAAAATAAGATGACATGAGCAAGCCCATCAAGCCAACCGGGAAAATATGTGTTAACAGTAAAGGCAAGCCAATTTCTGCATCGATAGGACTTCCGGGAGCATAGCCAAACTCAGTAAACATTCCTTGTTCAAAGGCAACTCTACCTAACAAGCCTAAAGTAATTCCCATAAATGCCATTATCGGCCATTCGAATAAGCCGGCTATAAACCAAGCTTTTTTTGCTGTTTTTTCATCTTTTGAAGCATAGATTCTTTGATACAGCGTCATCCCGACAAACCAAATCGGAACAATGGTAATCAGCCAGTTGATAAATTGAACAACACTGATATTGGTGAGACTTAGAAAGTTATCGGGTAAATAGATGCGCAGGGCTTCCCACCCTCCAACTTTTATAAACCCTAATGGAATACCAATCAGGATTAAACCGACCATGAGTATTATCCATTGAATGGTATCGGTAAAAATAACGGCCTTAAGCCCGCCTAGTACCGTGTAGCCAATGACCACAACTCCCATCAATAATACGGCATCAACAATAGTGATGGAAGGGACGGTGGCGGCCGCTAATTTGGCTCCTGCCAATACCTGGGAACTGGTAAATCCAATATAACCAATCAAAGAGATAACGCCGGCTACGATGGCTACTTTTCTATTGTAGTAGTGATTCAGCACTTCGGGAAAACTCAGAAAATCGTGTTTCCTTGCCACCGGATAAATAATAGGAATAAGAAAAACAGCACTAATCCATGCGCCAACTAAACCTGTAAACAGCATCCAGCTACCTGAAAGACCTATTAAAAAGCCCAGGCCACCTAATCCGATAGAAAACCCACCACCTACATCGGTGGCTACAACGGATAATCCTATATGCAGGGAAGTCATTTCCCGGCCGCCAACGTAATAGTCTTCCTGCGATTTATTGCGCTTCATAAAATAGATGCCAACACTAAGCATTGCAAGCATATAGATTATAAATATTGATATGTCGATAATGTGCATAATTTGTTTTCTGTTAAAAGAATAAATTTCGTAGCCTCCTAATTCATTTTATTAGAGGCAATTTTTTCAAATGGTAGTTGACGTTTAGTTTAGGAAGCGTAGTGATGAGATAGGGTGCTAAACCTATCGTAGCTGGAGGAGGTCATTTTTCTTTTTTTCGTACATACCTTATTGCTGTTCCAAATTTTTCATTTAATTCTTTTACAAATTCCAAAAAGTGAAAGGGGTATCTGCATTTTTTAAGATTCATGACTAATTCGACTTCTCCTAATACTGGTAAATATCTTTCTGATTTGATTACAAAGCCAGGGAGCACAAAGGTGAAGTCACAATAATTGATAAATGGTAATTGCTCTGTTACAAAGAATCGATCTGTTTTTCCAATTGAGTTAGATTTAATGTATTCTCTACAATTATATCCATTGATTTGAACCCATCTGTCAGTTGGCACTGGAGCGGGTTCTAATTGTTCCAGCCTGTTAAAACTTGCCGTTTTATCAAACCACCTTTTTGATTGTGTTCTTCCGGAAAAATATTTTTTACTTTTTACATCAAAAACAACCGTCGGATAATAATACAAAAGCCTATCCTCCAACACCTTAGTTGCACCTTTTTTATTAGTCGAGAAATTTAAGAAATAGTAATTGTTAAAATACTTTTGGTGAAATAAGTTTTGAATCGATCTATAAACATCTATTTTATGATTAAACGCTTCGTCTTGTTCTTGATAAGCTAACTTACCGTTGGGGTTGGGATTTAAAATTTCCGGATCTGCAATTTGACGGCCATCCAAAATAAGCGTATCAATACTTAATTCAAAATAATTTAAAACTTCATAATCATCAGCGTATTTGATTTTCCGCTGATGCAGAAATGTATAGTTACGGTTATCTGAAATAATTTTTTCAAGCCTCTTTATCCAATTGCCTTTTTTATCTCTGGCTAAAACTTCATATTCAATTGTCGTTTTAGGTTCATTGTTTTTATTTAAATACCTTATTTCGCTAAAACTATGTTGGTTATCATATTTCATTTCTACTATAGTCGAATCTGGAAGGATCAAAATTGTTTGTGTGTCCAATAAAATATTTGTTGATCTGAACAATGAATCGTTTACATAATATTCCAACACGTAAGTGGAATCATTTAGCTGCTTTTCAATAAAACTTGAATCTCTTTTTCCATTGGTATAAACATGGTATAAATTATAAGGCACCTGATCTTGTTTCATCCAATGTTTCGTTTGTTTACTATCATGGTCATATTCAAACAGGTACACTATGTTACCCTGGCCATCATAATACTCTACTCGCTCTTCTGATAGGGTCGTATCAGATTTAATAAAAAAACTTTGATTCTCTACGGCTAAAATAGATGACAAATGCTTAGTTTCCAGGTTATGCATTATTTGCGAAAGCGATGAGACTGGAAATAGGAATATGATAAAGGATAAGCTTAAGCATAGTTTCTCTAGTATTCTGGACATATTATATTTTTACAAAGGACACAATTTCTCTACTATCACTATTTGAAAATACGGCATAATATACACCATTTGTCAAATTATGCAAATTGATTTTTTCTCTAGCTACGTTTGTAAATTGGAAATTGCCCATACTTTCTCCAAGTGTGTTTACAATTTCAATGTTGATTACATTAAAAATTGAATTCAATTCAATGTTCAAAAATTCATCAGCGGGGTTTGGATAGATACGCTTTACGATAGATTCTTCCAGCTCTTTTTCGCTTAAATTTACGGTGAAACAAGCATCAATTTGACTTGCAAAATAAGTGGCCATATTGGTAGTTCTCTTCCAATAATTATCTATTGCGTGGCAGGCAAGCGCAGGATTGGTTTGTTGAAAGCAATCGTAGTTGACACTATAGTTGTCAAAAAAATATGGAGAAGTTGGTATTGAATTCAGGGTCATCGTGTCAATGAGGTTTTTTATACCTTTAGAACCGTAAACATGAGCACGATTAATTATATTTCCGCAAAAAGTTGGAAACTGAGAAAGGCAATAAGTATATCCATTTAACAATCTATTGTATTCATAAGGGACAATGAGATCACAAGTTTGGTGATATAGATAAAGCCCGGGAGCGGAAGTATCAAATGATGAAAATATATTGTTAAATGCTCCTCCATAGAAATTTCCTACAGCTTGTATTTTGTATTCATGCAAAAGCGGAAAGTTTAAAGTGCCTTCATAATTACCTAGCGGAGGCCGGCTTAAGTCCCTATTTGAGCTATTACCCGGTACACAATTTTCATAAAGCATATTTGGAGTAGGGGCATCAACGTAAGATCCAACGAGACTATTGATGACTTCTGAGGTATCATCAATAAACCCAACGCCCATCGCAATAAAACCACCTGCACTTTCACCCACTACAAATACATTATTAGGATCAATTTGATAGGTGCTTTTTTGATTACTTAAAAATCTAATAGCGCCATGGACATCTTGAATGCCTCGGTAATTTGCTCTATACCACTCAGAAGAATCAGTTGTGTTTAAGCAATTCCAAGGTACATCAAAAAGCGAGCTGACATTACAATTAACTTCCAGATTGGTATTAATTACGCCTAATCGATAATTTATGGAAGCGGTTACATATCCTCTCTTTGCAAAGTCTTCCCGGAAATTTGTGGGATAGCCCTGGTTTTTGTCTCCACCAATCCAAGCCCCTCCGTGAACAATAACCATCAAGGGGCGACCACATTGAGGAGGAGTGTCGTTTTCCGGATAAGAGATATCGAGCTTTAAAGTATCTTGTTTACCTTCGAAACTTGTTGCAATACCATAGGTGACCTCCATTTCTGTCGATATATGGAAAGCAGTATCAATCCAATTTTGTCCGTAAGAAATATGATAGCTTAAAACAAAAATAAGTAGTAGTGTTTTCATTTCAATACTGATTGCTTCATGTCGAATCCTAGCCCAATATAAATATTATCATTAAATTCAAATTCATCGATAACTTTCCAGCCAAGCTTTTGCGTATGTGCCTTCACAGAAATTACATTAACCTTATTGATAAAAGTTATTGAAATTGAATATTTTTTGAGCAATTCAATTCTCATTTTTTCAAATAGTACGTTTAGCAACCCT
>CBDUIU010000082.1:0-10167 GCA_965367335.1 uncultured Saprospiraceae bacterium | reverse complement strand
CTTGCTGATGGCGACAACTTCCCTGCAGGCTGCCCAGGCGATCGGCTTGCCGGAAGCCCGGATCATTTTATCCCAATGTGCTGTTTACCTTGCAAGTTCTCCAAAAAGTAACGCTAGTTATTTGGCCATCAACAAAGCTCAGCAAGTAGTTCGGGAAACCGGGAATCTACCTATCCCATTACACATTCGGAATGCTCCTACTAAGCTGATGAAGGATTTGGATTATGGCAAAGATTACAAATATGCTCATGATTTTCCCGGCAACTTTGTCCCCCAGGATTATCTGCCAGATGAAGTGAAGCATTTACGTTTTTATAACCCTGGAGACAATCCGGCTGAACAATCAATGAGAGAACGATTGAAGCGATGGTGGAAAAAAGGGTATTGATTGTTATTGATTTATCCTCCTCTTTTCTTTATAATCCGGCCTTATTTAGTTCAGGTTATTTATCAAGCAGCCATAAATCTTCCAGGCCTGTTTATTCCGCTACAGGACAGTTCCAATGCAAGGCTTCTCTTAAGGCAGAAGGATCATTTAAAGTGACAAAAAAGTCATTTAAATATTTTTGAATATCTCTGCGGTGTTTTTTGGGAAGAAAATCAAAGTCTTTGATTAACGCGAGTATATTCGGTTTTTTTGCTTGAACGATTTGGATTAACCTTGCCAATTCCTCATCTTCAAGACAAGGGCCCATATAAACCCGATCCCTAACATCTATCTGAGGAAGGGTGGATTTGGGCAATGCATAATTCGTATTGACAATACCGGCGAAATCAAAATCATAAGGAACGAGCATTGGGGATTCTTTAGCTGCACAATTTAGAATTTTAATATTATGCATGACTGAAAGATCCCAATCCGTATTACCAATCATGTACTGAAAAAAAGTAAGCAAGTTATACTCGTTCGGGTCTAAAACAGTAGGTTGAACATTGTAGGCCTTAATCATTTCGCCCTCTAGTCTGTCACATAACTCTTCATTATCTTCCAGTAAAAATCCATATTTAACAAAAGTGATTTTAGCGGATTCCGTATCCAGGTAATTGATCTTCACGAGTTGAACACGAAAACTAGCATCGGTAAGTTCATTATAAATTTTATAGGCTAAAAACTCTTTTAGTATATTATACTCTGCGTCTTTACCGTCACTACAATGAGTAACCAATTTGTACTCATTAAACTCACGATTCAATCCCAGCGATGCTAATTCTTCCTTTTTGAATTTGATTTTTATCGGAGGAAAATCACAAATGCGCCGACGACTTTTTCCGCGTGCTTTTATTTTTACCTGTTGTTGAATTTGGCCTCCTTCAGCAGTTTTAAAATTAATGGAAGCTGGCTGGTATTCATCCTTTTTCTTCTGCTCGATCAATAAATTGACATCCGTAGTCAGGTTAATGGTGAGCAGTTCAGAGTACTGCATCGTATTGAAAATACTAAGTTTTGGAGCGGTATGCTCTTCCGTTGCAGGCGCATCTGTTAAACTTGGAGCAGCAGGCTGTGCCTGGAAATGAATAGTAAAAAGAAGAAAGATGTAAAAGAAGAAATATGATCGATTGTTCATACTAATTTGGTCAATTGGCTATTGGTTATAAAATGGGTAGAGTCAGGTGTTGTACAGTAGTATAAAAAGATGTTGCAAATATTCGACAAAGATAGGTGTAAACACATTTCTTTGGAGGAAAGACCACTTCTTTTCGACGAAAGTTGCACCCTTTAACTTAGGTTTAACAAGTGCACTGATCTACGTTTGTTTTGTTACTTCTATTAAACCAAATGCTATATTTCTTGTTTTTTAATTGTTAGCAAATCCACCCAAATAACTACATCACAAATACAAATATTATTTTATTTTGGAAAGGGAGAATCAATTTCGGAAGTTGAACTTAACCAGCCTTTTTTCGTAATGATTATTGGGTATTTCTACGTAAAACTCTGTTTATCTTGTTTATATTTGTGGTCGCAAGTAACCATTTAACCAAATTGTTTAGCCACCTACTTAATTAAAAACCAATTATTATATGAGCGTAATATCCGAAGGTTCGGTAGAAAATATGAATATGATCCGGCAAAGTGCCCGAGATTTTGCTGAAACACACATTCGTCCTCATTTTATGGAGTGGGACGAGACCCAGCATTTTCCCATTGATCTTTTTCATAAAATGGGAGAGTTTGGCTTTATGGGTGTATTAGTTCCTGAGCAATACGGGGGCTCTGGCCTGGGTTACCAGGAATACATAACAATCATTGAAGAAATTGGAAAAGTGTGTGGCTCTATTGGCCTTTCTTTGGCTGCCCACAATTCTCTTTGTACCAATCACATTTTATCCTTTGCTAATGAAGAGCAAAAGCAAAAGTATTTACCCAAACTAGCTTCGGGAGAGTGGTTAGGTGCATGGGGACTTACCGAGCCCAACACAGGTAGTGATGCCGGCCGGATGAAATGCGTGGCAGAGAAAGACGGTGATTACTTTGTGATCAATGGCGCTAAAAATTTTATTACCCATGGAAAATCAGGACATGTAGCTGTTTTGATTGCCAGAACAGGGGAATTACTGGATAGTCACGGGATGACAGCCTTCGTCATTGAACGAGGAACGCCTGGTTTTACTGCCGGTAAAAAAGAGAATAAATTGGGGATGCGATCTTCTGAAACGGCAGAAATGATCTTTGATAATTGCCGCGTTCATAAGAGCCAAGTCCTGGGAGAAGTAGGAGAGGGTTTCATTCAGTCAATGAAGGTGTTGGATGGTGGTCGGATTTCCATTGCCGCGCTTTCTCTTGCAATTGCTAAAGGCGCCTATGAGGCTTCTGTAAAATATGCAAAGGAACGGGAGCAGTTTGGAAAACCTATCGCCCAGTTTCAGGGGATTAGTTTTAAGCTAGCAGATATGGCCACCAAAATACAGGCAGCTGAACTGCTGACCCGTCGTGCCGCTGATATGAAAAACAAAGGTAAACGCATGACCAAAGAAGGGGCAATGGCAAAATACTATGCTTCTGAAATCTGTTGCCAGGTAGCCAATGATGCCGTTCAGATTTATGGTGGTTATGGTTATACCAAGGACTTTCCCGTTGAAAAGTTCTATCGGGATTGTAAGCTTTGCACCATTGGAGAGGGTACGTCTGAGATACAGAAAGTAGTTATCTCTCGTGAAGTACTCAAAGAGCAATAAAAATTTTTTTTTCTTAAAAAGCTTTATTCAAATAGGTCATTTGGATAAAGCTTTTTTATTTTGTGCCACCACTTCATTTCTTCTTTTTAGAATAACTTAAATCTGTCAATTTACAAATGGACATTTTCGGTCTCCTCTTTGAATTTCTGTTCCTGGCTATGGGTGTTTACCTGTATTTCTTCGCGATTGGTAAAGTAAGTGGAAAAGACGCGGAACAATCTGCACGGTTTCGAAAAGTGAACGGGTGGTGGTTGCGGTTGCTTTCTTTAGCCTTGATCGCTGTTATGGTAGTAAATATCGTCTTGCACATTAAGGATTTGTTAGGTCAATAAAATTTAGAATTCTGCCGTTTTATACCCGTACGTTGTGTTCACAGAATAAATTTGACAGCCAAGAGCCTGTCTGGCCAATTATTAACGGAGGATTGCTCTATTTTTCTTATAATTGCAGCATAGGAATACATTCTATGAATTTGTTATTCCTTTAGCTATTATAATTTTCTCAACGCACAATTGGATTAAATAACCGGTTAACCCTCTTATGAAACATAGACCCTTTTATTTGCTCGCACTGATCGTTATGCCTTTATGCTTCGTGCAAGCCCAATCTAACGACGAAAGCCAAGGATTTTTCAGTACAGAAAAAATTAGAGATATCCGCATCACTTTTAAGCAAAAAAATTGGGTGGATAAATTGGATTCATTGCGCATCCATGGTGATGGCCTCTTGCTGGCAAAAGCAGAAATTGATGGGAAAACTTATGAGAATGTCGGTGTGCGTTACCGTGGCTCCAAGTCATATAGCATCGGTAGCAACCGCAATCCCATATTCATCAAGTTGAATTACATCAATAAATCTCAACACCTGGATGGGTTGGAAACCATCAAGCTGAGCAATGCATTACGAGACCCTAGTATGGTTCGCGAAGTGTTGTCTTATGAAATTGCAAGAAAATATATGCCTGCTCCTCGGGCTAACTTTGCGAATTTAACCATAAATGGTCAACTCAATGGCTTGTACGTCAATGTTGAGCCAGTTGACGATGAATTTCTGATGCGCCATTTTGGCTCTAGTGATCATACTTTTGTAAAAGCTACTTCTGCCGAAGGGCGATCTCCGGAAGGCTGTAAACAAGGTATTTATGCAAGTCTTGAATACGAACCAGATGCCTCTTGCTATCTCCATAATTATGAAATGATTTCCGAAGGAGGTTGGGATGACCTGATGGAGTTAACCAGGGTGTTAAATAAGCAGCCGGATAAAGTTTCTACCATCTTAAATGTCGATCGAACTTTGTGGATGCTGGCCTTCAATAATGTATTGGTCAACCTTAACTCTTATAGTGGCAATAATAGTCAGAATTACTATTTGTATAAGGACGACAAAGGCATTTTTCATCCCATAATTTGGGATATGAATTTGTCTTTCGGTAGTTATAAAAACATTGGAGGTGGTTCTGATTTAACGCTTAAGGAATTACAAAGAATGGATCCGCTTCTGCACGCTGACAATCCAACCAAACCCTTAGTTAGCAAGATCCTGCAGAACGATATTTGCAAAAAAGTTTATCTTTCTCATCTACGCACTATCCTGTATGATAATTTTGTGAACGGTTGGTACCTAAAACGCGCGCAAGAGTTGCAACGCAGCATCAATGTAGCTTTTTACAATGATCCTAATAAAATTTATTCGGGTGAAGATTTTAGCAAAAGTCTGAAATCAACAGTCGGTAAAAGGTCAAAAATTCCCGGGATCGCAGAATTAATGGAAGTCCGTACACGTTTTCTCAGGAAACATCCCGAAATTGCCTTTATTCCTCCAGTAGTGGAAGAGGTAAAAGTATTACAGCGGGAAAAGTTTTCAAATATGACTGTAACCACCTTCCGGATCCAAGCCAAAGTAGATAAGTTACCCAAACGGGTTAAGTTATATTATCGCTTTGATTCAATGGCTGATTTTCAGGAAACTTATATGGTGGATGATGGTAAAAATAATGATGGAGAGGCTGGTGATAAGGTATTTGGAGTGACTGTAGATCCGCAAGGTAAACACGAAGCTATTGAATACTATATCCTCGCAGAAAATGCATCGGCAGCAAGTTTTGATCCGCCGAATTATATGTTTCAGCCTTATTCTTCAAATTTGAAAGAGCTAAATTAAGGTAAATGCAACTAATTTCAGCAATCAGATTATACCACTCGTCATTAGCGGGTGGTATAATTTGTTTAGGTATGATCCTCCTGAGCTTTATGCCTACGGTCAATGCGCAGGCTCAGGATTTTTATCATCTACAGCATGTCCCTGAGGCAAAAGTTTATTTTGAACAAACCAATTGGGCTGTGATCCTGGATTCTCTGAAGCAGAGCTATGACTCCGGCGAAGGGGAAGACCGGCTTATTGCCAGGATGATATTGGACAATAAATCCCTGGATAGTGTAGGCGTACGATTTAAAGGAAATAGCTCTTATTTTAATGTAAAAAAATACAATTCCGGCAAATTACCATTCAATATTAAACTGGATCATTTTATTAAAAAACAAACTGCTGATGGTGTTCATCAAACCTTAAAATTATCTAACCTCTTCCGCGATCCCAGTTTTTTAAGAGAAGTCTTAGCTTATGAAGTAGCTGGAAAATACATGGTTTCCCCCAAAGCTAATTTTCTCAAACTTTACATCAACGATCAATACCAGGGCCTTTACAATAATACGGAATCTGTTGATAAAGATTTTCTCCAGACCTATTTTGGAGATGCAAAAGGGGCCTTTTTTAAATGTGATCCGAATTGGAAGACCAAGCCAATTAAAGGTTGCCCCAAAGGGGATAAAGCCTCATTACAATACTTGGGCGATGATCCATTATGTTACGAAGGTTTGTATGAATTAAAATCTAAAAAAGGTTGGAAAGAACTGATCCGACTCACCCAAGTATTGAATAAAAACATAGATTCAATCGAATCAATCCTCAATGTAGATGCTACTTTATGGATGTTAGCCTTTAATAACGTTACGGTAAATCTCGACTCCTATATTGGAAGACTTTGCCATAATTATTATTTGTATCAGGATTCCTTTGGTATTTTTCATCCTATAGTTTGGGATATGAATTTATCTTTTGGTGGATTCCGGTTTGATGGTTCTTCTCATAAATCTTTGAGTAACGAGGATCTTCAAACGATGAGTCCCTTTATTCATTATAAAAATCCTGCTCGACCGCTAATTAGTCAATTATTACAAGTGGATTTATATCGAAAAATTTATTTGTCTCATATCCGGACTATCCTCGAAGAGAATTTTAAAGATGCAATGTTTACCGACAGAATTAAGCGCTTGCAACAGCAAATTGATCTGATGGTCCAACAGGATGAGAATAAATTATACACTTACGATGATTTTCTCAATAACCTCAAAACCACGACGATGGCTGGTAAAAGTAAGATCATTGGATTAACTGAATTGATGGATGGTCGTACAGCCTATTTGATGAACCACCCATTATTGAGAAAGACTTTCCCAACCATCGAAAAACCGGCTGAAAAGAAGCATGATAAAGTCTATACCTTGAGTACTAAAGTTTCTGCGGAGGCCACCCAGGTTTATCTTTGTTATCGAGATCAAAAGTTTGAGCCTTTTTCCAGAGTAAAAATGCATGACGATGGTGCTCAAGGTGATAAACAGGCCAACGATGGAGTTTGGACAGTGGAGGTAAATAAAGAGAAAATCAAACAATATTATATCATTGCCGAAGCCGAAAAAGTAGCCTCAGTACTACCTAAGCGGGCTGCCCAGGAATTTTTCACAATACAATAAAGCAGAAAATTTAATTGATTTGAGTAGCCTGGACTAGAAAAGATTGAAAAAATATTCATATATTTGGCCCAGCTATGGTTCAAAATTTCTTTTTTACCTGGCAAACAGTAGCTTTCCAACATATTTTCATTTTTATTTTTGATCTGTAAGACCCTCTTGCTTATTGGCGTATTGTCAGTAAGTAAATGGTAACGTTTTTGCATTATGGCAAAGGTGGGCCTGTACCGTCCATTATTTCCCGGCAACAACGTATGAATGAGCTTTATTCCATAACAGCATAATTATCCGGTATTGTTTGAGGCTTAACGAGATTGCCTTTTTACAATACTTTGAGGTAAACGTAAATTCCAAGAACATGAAAAGATTAGTCTATCTCTCTTTACTCCTGCTTTGTCTGGGTGTTTCCCTGCAAGCACAAAGTCCGGAAGTTCCTAATTCTCTATTTGTAAAAAAACTGTGGATCGATCATTATACGCCCATCGATGGAGAGTTTGCAGAATTTGGAAACCTATCTGACGGTTTTGAAGCGGCCTACCTCCGCAACATGAATAAATACCTCAATGCGGTGATTCCGGTTAAGTTTGGGGTCCTTGAATTACCTGACGTAAAAGACAATGTGACCATGCTCAGTATCGATGGGGTGGTACAATTGCAATATTGGAAAAAAGATGCGGTAGCAATTCCTTATATCATGGCTGGTGCTGGGGCTGTTTTTGAAGATTTTAGTGAGCTGGATTTCCAGTTACCCTTTGGTGCCGGAGTGAACTTTAGCCTCGGAACTTTTGGTTATGTGAACATTCAGGCAGAATATAGAAAATCCATTGTTATGGATCGGAATAATCTACATTATGGGATTGGACTTGGCTTTATGCTGGGTAAATACACGGAAGAAGATGCTGAATTGCCAGTGCCCGGTGCTCGCCGAACTGATAGTGATAATGATGGCGTGCCGGATGCGGACGATGATTGTCCTAAGGAAAAAGGACTTAAAGCTATGAATGGTTGTCCGGATAGTGATGATGATGGTGTCAAAGATAGTGATGACAAATGCCCAAATCAATATGGTCCTAAAGCGACTATGGGTTGCCCGGATGCGGATCGGGATGGCTTTCCAAATATTGAAGATGAATGCCCTGATCTGGCAGGCACCCTGAGAGGTTGTCCTGATTCAGATGGTGATGGCGTGCCGGACAAAGATGATCGTTGTCCGAATGAAGCGGGAACCATCAGCAATGCCGGTTGTAATACCTTGGATTCAGATGGTGATGGCGTAGAAGATAAAATGGATGAATGTCCGGAAGTCGCCGGTAAAGTAAAAGGTTGCCCGGATTCGGATGGTGATGGCATTGCAGACAAAGACGATGCTTGTCCTTATGCTGCCGGGGAAGGCCGCTTTAATGGCTGCCCGGATACGGATGGTGACGGTATCGATGATAGCCGGGACAAATGCCCTAACATGGCCGCTCCAAGTTCGCCTATAGGTTGTCCTGATATTGCCCATGAAGATCGCAAGGTCTTAGACTATGCGCTGCAAGCTGTTCAATTTGAGTTTGGATCTGGTAAACTAATGAAACGATCTGATGCGGTTTTGGATCAGGTGTTGGATGTGATGAAAAAATATCCGGATTACAAACTGGATATCATTGGCCACACGGATGATGTTGGAACGGAAAGAAATAACCTGGATTTATCCATCAATCGAGCAAAAACCTGTTATGATTACCTGATGCGGAAAGGCATTCCAAAGAGCCGTATGAGCTATGGTGGTTTCGGGGAATCTCGTCCAATTGCTACCAATGCCACGGATGAAGGCCGGAAATTTAACCGAAGAGTAGAGTTTAACTTAGTAGTGAAGTAAAAAAGCCTGAAAAGGCAAAATCAGAATACTGCAATATGAAAAAGCGGAAGTAGGGTAAAACCTGCTTCCGCTTTTTCTTTTAACCGAAATTCGCTAATCATCAGGATTATCTTAAGTCCACATAAACAGGTAAGTGATCACTATAACCTCCGTAATAATTAGGCCCTCCGTAAGTGCGGTTCGGTGTACGTCCAAACTTAGGATGCTTAAAGAATAACCACTCCGGGTCAAAAATTTGAGCCTTGCCAGCGCTCAGCGATTTCCCATTTTTCAGCGCAGGAGAAACCAGGATTTGATCCAGCATATTCCAATTTCCGCGATAATTATAAGAGCCTAGCCCCGCTTGGTCAAGTGGATCCATGAGGTTATAGAAGCTGGGAGGGTTATCCCGCGTTTTTAATATTTGGGTAATAGAGCGATTGTCAGGTTCATCATTGAAATCACCCATCAGTATGATATTAGCTTGAACATTAGCTTGATAAAGACTGTCAGTAAAGCGACGTAGATATCTGGCAACGTGCATCCGCCGAGGTTCACTTTTTTTCAAACCACCCCGACGTGAAGGCCAATGATTGACAAAACAATGCAAGGTGTCTCCTTTGCTAATCAGTCCTTTCACATAGATAATGTCACGGGAGGTATAATCCGGGTCACCACTGATCGCTTCTGGGAATGGTATACGAATATAATCCATTCCAACGGGATCAAATTGTTTAGTTCGATAAAGCAAAGCACAGTCTATCCCACGTTTATCGGGAGATTCAACATGCTTAAACTGATATTCAAAATTACTCTTTTCCTGCATCACTTTACAAAGATCACTGAGTACCAACGCATTCTCTATTTCTGCCAACCCAATGATAGCTGGATATCTCATCTCTGCAAACACTTTGTTAAGTTGCTCTAGTTTTTTCTGGTATCGCTCTGTCGTCCAATTGTTTCTTCCAGAGGGTGTAAATTCTTCATCGAATTTATCAGGTGCGTCAATCGTGTCAAAAAGATTTTCAACATTATAAAAAGCAATGCGATAATGATCAGTAGTTGGCTGACTGATCTTGCTACTTTTGCAGGCAGGGAAAAGCAACAAAAATGAGATCGCTAAAAAAAATAAATTTTTCATAGATAAATTGTGCGGTAAAGAAAGGTGTTAAGCTCCGGCACCTTGTGGATTGGACCTGGCTTCTTCAATGATGAGCCCATCTGCCATGATCAAAGTTCGATCACTCATTTTAGCCAGTTCTTCATTATGCGTAACAATGATGAAAGTCTGGTCAAAATCGTCACGAAGGCGGAATAGCAGCTGATGGAGTTCCTGGGAAGTTA
>CBDUIU010000081.1:0-10465 GCA_965367335.1 uncultured Saprospiraceae bacterium | reverse complement strand
AACATTTGCCTGAGATTGACGAGCAGTTGGCCAAACGCCTGGTAAGCGTTGTTCAGGAGCTGCGTAAAAAGAAACTAAATAAATCGCCGGGTATCGCGGAATCTTTGGACTGGGCAAGAAGCCTGCTTGCTTTAGGCTATGAGGATCTAAGTCTGGAAAGTATCGCCAAAACCCTGGGTTGTATCCTAAAGAATACGGAAGATATTGATCGGGTTAAAGTTGAAGGTATTGAGCAACTGCTTTGAATTATTTATATGTTCAGGAGTAATGCCTACGATCATTTTGATTGGCGGAGTTGTAAACTTCGTCTTGCGGTGACTTGTTTTAACCTTGAACCTAATCATTGAAAATGCCTGATTACCCGCATTATACCAATTACTCCCAACGTTCCGATGCAATCATTGACTTCGGTAACCTGGCACGTAGTCATGGCCTTAATGTTGGTGTCCAGGAAACAATGGAGGCTTTGAGCGCAGCGGAAAAGGGCATTTTGGAAGACCCGGAAATCTTTCGTTTTGCACTCCGGGCTATTTACTGCAGCACAGAAGAAGAAATCCGGATTTTTGATAAAATATTTGAATGGTTTTGGAGTAATGAACGGTTGAAAGTGCAGGGTAAAACTACTTTGAAAAACCAATCTAATTTAAAAAAGAAAACGAAGAGCTCATTAGTGATGATGGGGAAAGGGAAACAGGAAGAAGAGCGGGAGGAGGCCCGAAGAGTTTCCGGTGCTAATACCATTCATCGCTTGCGAAAAACAGACTTTTCTAAAATAGAAGAAATAGATAGTGCTTACTTGGAAAAAATTGCTTTACAACTTTGGCAGCAAATGAGTTTGCGATTAAAGCGGAAAGTGAAACGGTCCAAAGCCAAAGGGCAACTGGATTTGCGTCAAACCATTCGAGCCAGTATTGGTCAGGGAGGTGATCCGTTTTTTTTAAAATTTAAACATAAAAAAAGACGCAAACAAAGGCTGATCGTATTGTTGGATGTTAGCGGTTCCATGGATAAGTATTCTTTCTTTTTGCTCCGGTTCCTATGTGCTTTGAGCATGCATTTTGAAAAAATCGAAGCTTTTATTTTTAGTACAAAATTGATTCGGATCACCGATTATTTAAATGCAAAAAACTTAGGACACACGCTTTCTGTTTTATCATTGAAAGCAGATAACTGGTCGAGCGGTACAAAGATCGGGTCTTGTTTGAAAACCTTTAATGAGGTATACGCTAAAACCGTTTTGAATGGGCATTCCACGACGATTATCCTCAGTGATGGTTTGGATACCGGAGAACCGGAGGAACTAGCCGAAGAATTGAAAAAGATCAAATTGCGCACCCGACAGCTGATCTGGCTTAACCCATTAAAGGGAATGCCAGGTTATGAACCAGTGCAAAGAGGGATGAGTGCGGCCTTACCGGAGGTCGACATTTTTCGGACAGCCCATAATTTGGATAGTATTCTGGAGTTAGAAAATTTGTTGGTGAATATTTGATTGTCATCTTTAACTACTTAACCTATGCTTAATTCAATGTTAAATAAAGTGCAGCGCCTCCAGCAAGAAAAGCAGGAGTTCGCGATTGCCTACGTGATCAACCGGCAAGTACCTTCCTCGGGCAAACCCGGAGATAAAGCGATCATTGAGAAAGATGGAAAATTGACGGGCTGGGTAGGCGGAGGCTGTACCCGGGGTATTGTGATCAAGGAGGCCCTGGATGCTATCAACTCCGGCAAATCCCGCGTCGTAAACATCAGCCCGGATCAGGAGGTCTCAACCATGCCTGGTGTCATGGATTACCGGATGACCTGCCAAAGTGGAGGATCACTAGCCTTATACATTGAGCCGGTTTTACCTCGCCCGCATCTATTGATCATGGGTAAATCTCATGTCGCTATGGCCTTGTCAAAGATAGCCAAGGCTATGGACTACCAGGTGGATATTATTGCAAAAGATTCCGATCAAACAGCTTTTCCGGGAGCAGATAGTATTCTTTCAACAGATGCTGACCATGAACTCATCCAAGCCAATACTTATATTATTGTCTGTACGCAGGGAGAAAATGATGTGGCCGCTTTGGAGTACGCTTTGAAAAGTAATGTAAACTATGTATCCTTTATTTCCAGCAGAAGAAAAGCCAATTCCATTTTCCGCCAGCTACGAGACATTGGTTTTACCTTTGATGATCTTAAAACCATTAAAACTCCAGCCGGACTTGATATCAATGCCAAACTACCGGAGGAAGTAGCCATCAGCATTTTGGCAGAGATCATAGCGGAGTTGCGTAAAGATCCTGTAAATGATGAACTACCTACGTCAGCTGCGACCATAAGCGATAATCTGTTTATCAACCCAGTCTGTAATATACCCATAGAAAAAAATTCAGCTAAGCACATTATTCGGTATGAAGAAAAAGATTATTATTTTTGCTGCGATGGCTGTAAAGTAAAATTTGAGGAAGACCCTGCGCGATATGCCATTAGTAGTTAATCGTGTTAGTGTGCTCTATAAACGTAAATTAATACTGTTTTCCTAGCCATATAATATTCCCAAAAAACAACCCATTTGCCTTTGGCAGATTGCCGGGGTTATATTGTTTTGTGACTATTTTTAATTAAGGTAAAAGTCAGTGTTTAAAAAGTCATCCATGGCGGCCAAAGAAAACAAACGGAAAACAGCGCCTTCTTCACCAATAAACTCCATTGCGGTTCTCCCATTCGTCAACATGAGCGCTGACCCTGATAATGAATATTTCAGTGATGGCATGACGGAGGAAATCATTAATGCCCTTACGAAAGTAAAGGGATTGAGCGTAATTGCGCGCACTTCTTCTTTTGCATTTAAGGGAAAAAATATAGATGTAAGAACGATTGGTAGGCAACTAGGCGTGCGGACGATACTGGAGGGGAGCGTGCGTAGAATAAAAACTAAGGTCCGGATTACGGCACAGTTAGCAAGTACAGCTGACGGGGCACATATTTGGTCAAAGAATTTTGACCGGGAGATCAAAGATATTTTTGCGCTACAAGATGAAATCAGCCTGTTAATTGCCGATCAGATCAGAGAGAATTTCGGGCATTTTGAAATTCAGGATCATCTGGTTGAGGCGCCAACGCAGAATATCGAAGCTTATCAGCACTATCTAAAAGGCCGGTATCACCAATTAAAGTGGAATGCGGAAGATTTTAAAATAGGCGTGAGTTTCTTTGAACAAAGTATAGCGCTAGACCCCTCTTTTGCCTTACCGTATTTCGGCGCTGCTTTGTGCTATAGTCTGATGGCATCCTGGGCCTTTATGTCATTTGAAGAAGGCATGCGAATGTCAGAAAAGCTATTAGTTAAAGGCTTGCAGGTTGATCATCAATCTTATTTAGGATTTTTTGCCCAGGCAACGGCTAGTTTTTGGGGTAAATGGGATTTTAAGACCGGCCACCATTTTTTATTAAAAACAATGTCGCTTAACCCTTCTTTTACCGATGCAGAAGAAGGCTTAGCAGAGATATATACGGCAACCGGTGATTTTGAGAAAGCCTTACAGCACGCTCGTAATATTTTAATCCTTAATCCGCTTTCTCCCAACCATTATTATACCTTGGGCAATATTTACTATTTGTCCCAATCGTATGAAAAGGCAATTGAACACCTGGAAAAATCAATTCAGATCGACCCGGGTTTTTCCTTGGCGATAGAGCTAATTGCTGCCTGTTATATCCATTTAAAAGATTATAAAAAACTGGATAATTTTCTACTTAGCCACCCAAACGCTGAAAAACCAAATGTATGCCGGGCTTTGTATCAACTTATTCATTCTGATGAAAAGATCAATGTTGATCTGGAGGTAATCCGGTCAGACTTGAAAAAAGACCTTAGGTCCAGTCTTATTCCCTGGCATTTACATATCCATATTTACCTTGGAAATCACGACCTTGCCTTGACCATACTTGAACAAGGTATAAAAAAGCGGATAGGACAATTTATGAACTTTAAAAGCGAACCTTTTTTTGCTCCACTACATAAGTACGAGCAGTTTCAAGAGTTGATTCAAGAGACGTTTCATTCTTCAAAATTGCCAGGGGTAGAGGTAGAGGATGCTACTCATTCGACGGCTAATAAATCTGTTTATAGCAAAAAAGAAATAGCATTTCACCTTAACGCGATCACCAACATACTGGAAAAACAGCAATTGTTTTTAGATCCTAACTTTTCTCTGAAAAAATTGGCAGAACAACTAGACCTTCATCCAAACAAACTCTCTTGGCTGATAAATGAAAACATAGGTAAAAATTTCAACGAATATATCAATTCCTATCGACTGGCCACCTTTAAAGTCAAAGCCTTGGATCCCGCCAATAGTCATCTCACCTTATTAGGCTTGGCTTACGAAAGCGGCTTCAACTCCAAGACTGTCTTCAATGCTTTTTTTAAAAAACATGAGGGAATGACTCCCCGGGCTTGGGTGAAGGCCGCTTCCAATAAAATCAAATAACAATATTCCTGGAATTATCAGGTAATAGGGGAAAGACTCAGATTTAGCAAGTGCATAAAGTAAATAGTCTGGAGAATTTTCTATTTGTAGGGAATAGCTATGGGTCTCATTGGCGCACCGCTGGCACCTTTTAGTTTCAGGGAGGTACCGATAAAAGCAAATTCATAAATTTTGTCTTTTGCGATATCTTCCAGGTACATTTGTTCGAGGAACATAACCCCTTTTTCAGCTAATAGATAAGTATGTACCGGGACCCAGTTGTCTGCTCGTTCGGGGGGGAAGGCTTCAAAGCTGAGGTTGTCGGCACCGAGCAACATAATGTGTTGATCTTCCACTAACCATTTTACTGCTTCCAAATTAATACCCGGAAATTGATGGAGATACTCTTCTGCCTGATGGTAATGCGTGGCCTGGCCAGTTCGGATTAACACGACATCTCCCTTTTGCAGCGTAGTATGTTGTCTTTGTAATGCCCCTTGTAAATCCTTGGCATTTACCCGATAATTTTTGGGCAGCGTTGTTACACCTTTATAAGCCGCTACGTCAATTAACACACCTCTTGCAATAATCGGAGGTATGGTTTCTGCTCCGGTTTTTAGCCAGCCTTTATCACCCAGATGTTTTTCCGGGGTATATCCATTCCAGATCTTTCCATTTAATCCGAAATGATTCAGGGCGTCGATATGTGTCCCCATATGGGTGTACATAGAAATGGCATCTCCGGTATAACTGACTTTGCGGTTCATTTTTTCTCCCAAGCCATTTGGGTTGTCAACCACAGTGCCATGTGGGGTATGTGTCAGCCAATACTGATATCCTGGATCGCCTAAAGCATGGAAGCTGGGCATGCCTACAAAGTAATCCACACTAAGGTCATAAACCTGGCCGCTTCTGATGGATGATAAGGCATTGAGGCGGGATTGGTCAGTCATCAGATTGAGTGTTCCAATTTCATCCTGCGGGCCCCAGGGACTTTTGCCGACTACTTCCTGCGGTTGTTGTGCAAAAGTGAAAATGCTCAAAAGAAAGGATGTGCTTAATAGAATGATGTGCTTTTTCATGGTTCTGGTTTTTTTTTATAAAATTTATTCAGAACAAAGAAAAAGGGAATTGAGTAAGAAAAAATTAACCTAGATTAAGACTTCAATTTACTTTTCATCTTAGAAAGGAATTCAGGAGTGATCCCCAGGTAGGAGGCGATGTGCTTTTGTGAAATTCTTAATTCAGCGTTTGGAAATTTGCTAATAAAATCGAGGTATCTCTCTTCGGCTGTTTTAGAAATCATATGCATCACCCGTTCTTGCTGAGCAACAAAAGCATTGATATGCAAAATTCTAAAAAACCTTTCGAGTTTTGGGATTTCCAAAAAAAGGCGTTCCAAATTAGCTTTAGAAAGTTGCAACACCTCCGTATCTTCCAACGCTTGCAAAAAATAGGTGCCTGGTTTTTGACTGTGAAAACTATACACATCAGAAACCCACCATTCTTCTTTTGCAAAAAGCGTATTTTTTTCAATGCCTTTGTCATCTATGTCATATAAGCGCAACAAGCCTTTATTGACAAAAAAAGTGTACCTGCATATCTGTCCTACCTGAAGCAGGTATGCATGTTTGTTGTAGGATTTAGCAACTAATTTCTTCTGAAGCAATTCAAACTCGTACTCCTCCAACTTAATGTGACGACTCAGGTTTTTCTGTATACGTTCGTACATACTGCTTTTTCAATTTAATGAATGTCTTAATCGGCTTTAATATAAGGACATTTATATATCAGCTGCCTGTTTTCCTATAAATATCCCCTCTCACTAAAAGTACGGAATCTCATTTTTTCGTCCGCATATATAATCGCGCACGATTGCCCTGCTTTTCCAACTCATCTTTGTCCTGTCAATTAGATAAAAAACATTTATCCAAAAAATCCGCATCATGAAAAATTTAATCTTATTCTCTTTCATTGTATTTCTGATCTCCGCCTTTACAACCTCCTGTAACGATGACGATGACACTACCTTGCCGCCACCCTCCGTTTCTACGGTGGAAGAGTTAACAGTGGTTTTACAAAAAGTAATTGAAGAGACAGAGATGCCTGGTTTCTCCCTGGCTGTTGTCAAAAATGGTGAATTGACCTTTCAGAAATCATTTGGATTTGCCAACTTAGCTGCCAATGTTCCTTATACTAACCAAACTACTCAACCCATTGGTTCTATCAGCAAAACCTTCATCGGAGCAGCTGTTGTTAAAGCCATCGAAGATGGCTATTTCACCTTAGATACAGATATTAACGATTTACTGCCAGTTGAA
Organism: uncultured Saprospiraceae bacterium; assembly: GCA_965367335.1. Lineage (GTDB taxonomy): Bacteria > Bacteroidota > Bacteroidia > Chitinophagales > Saprospiraceae > CBDUIU01. Next base: position 3,684 of record CBDUIU010000081.1, on the reverse strand, counting down.
TTGGTGAATCCCAAAAATCCTGATGCCGTCATTACTGTCAAACATTTGGTGACCCATACCTCGGGTTTGCTGGACAACGGGCCGGCTTATAATTTAGCCTATTATATTTTACCTGGCGAAAATATGAATGAAAGCGGCGCTCAGTTAATGATAGATCTTTTGGGCGTTCAACAACGAGAAGGTAATGCCCTCGAAGATTTAATGGCAGCCTATTATTTAGCAGAGGGTGAGTTATATGCTGAGGATAATTTTTCGAATGATCAGCCCGGCCAAGTCTACAATTATTCTAACCTGGCTTCTTCCTTGGTGGCCTATATTATCGAACATGTCACTGGACAATCCTTTGACCAATACGTTGCTGAAAACATCTTTCAGCCATTGGGTATGACAAATACCAGCTATCAAGTTACTGCCAATCGTGCAACTTTATATTATAATAAAAGTACCGCCTTACCGCTTTATGCCAATGATTCCTATCCGGATGGTAGTGTCAATACATCCAATGAAGACCTCACCAAATACTTGTTGGATATGATGAAAGGTGTAACGGGAAATTCACAAACGCTTTTTTCCACTGCCGGATATGAAATGTTATTTGGGCCTTTGCTGCCGGAAGGAGTTGTTCCGGAAGGACTAGGTAAAAATCAGGGTGTTTTTTGGATTAGAGACAATGCAAAGATAAGTCATGATGGGGGCGACCCTGGTTTGGCTGCCTTCCTGGAGTTTTTTGATGATGGGCAAACCGGATTTCTATTGTTGACAAATATGGATGCTTCCACTGATGAAAACGAAGAGAAATTTGTAGCAGCAGTTTCACCAATTTTTTCGGCACTCAATTCATTTCTCCAATCGAATTAAATGATCAAAACGCTTACCAGGAATACTGAATTTGTCTTTGGTTTAAAACACATGTTAGATGAGCTCATTGTATTATAACCTGCAATCCCCAAAAGACATCAAAACTTTGTATCAAAATAAACTGGATGAGCTTCCCATTAGCTATGAATTGCTTAGCATAGAAACAAGTTTTGGCAATACGAATGTCATTGTAACGGGCCTCGAAAGTAAACCGTCTTTAGTGTTGCTCCATGGGTTTAATAGCTGTGCTCCGCTTGCGATTGAGGCAGTGATAGGCTTGGTCAATCATTATAACATCTATGCTATTGATATAGTAGGACAACCGAATTTGAGTGCGGAAATTCGCCCTGACATGAAGGATGATTCCTACGGGCAGTGGATGTTTGAAGTACTCACTCGACTAAAGATCTGGCAGGCAATTTTAGTAGGGATCTCGTTTGGAGGTTTTGTCAGTTGGAAAACTTTGGTTTTTGATGAGAAACGAATATCGAAGACATTTCTTATTATGCCGGCGGGCATCGTCAAGGGCAATCCTTTAAAGATATTATGGAAGGTATTTCTGCCGATAAAATTATATAAGTGGAGAAGGCAAATGAAATATATCCGCCAAATATCACAGGAGTTATTTTCAACACACGACGAGTTTGCCATCATCTTTTTAGCAAAAGTTTTCTTGCACTTTGAAATGGATTTTTCGGCGATTCCTCTTATTAAAAAAGAAGAAGCAAGGAAAATAAAAACACCGATAAGCATTATCGCTGCTGCTGATGATTTATTTTTTCCCGGAGAAAAAATGCTACAAAGAGCCAGTAAGCTATTCCCTTCTTTACAAGAAATAGTATTGTTGAATAATTCGAAACATGTCCCAAGCCAAGAGGAGCAAAAACGCATAGTCAAAATGATTATCAAGCTCTCCCTATGATTATTATAAAAAATCATGGACTGCTGGTATGTGATGGTGATAGAAATTTCCTTAGCCAATTCTGGTGCAACCATATTGTTGATTCACCTGGCTTGAGTGACCGAGAAAAGAAAGGAGGTAACTGTAAATAATGAAGGTAGTGACATTCAAATAGCTAATGATTTTTTAATTTTTTAAAATAACTTAACATGAAAAATCTGATAATAATTATTTTAACCTGTTGCACTATTACGGCATTTAGCCAAGATGTTGATAAGCCTATCCAAAGAAAAGGATTTGTCTTCGGGGTCGGATTAGGGGGCGGGGTAATCAGTATTTCCGACAGCAATCAGGAAGTGCCTTTTGACGAAGCACAAGGGGGGATCAGTCTTCCCAATCTGAAGCTGGGCTGGATGGTCAATGACCGTTTAGCTATCCTGGCCACTTTCCCAGGCTTGATTTATGACTATGAGGGAAAAGATCGTAGTTTTGAAGCTTTCATTCCTTCGGTTCAATATTGGGTAAAAGACCGTTGGTGGGTTAATGGCGGGATTGGTCTGGCAATGGATATGCCTGCATTTTACGAGGTAGATGACTTCAAAGATGAAGACTTTAATTTTGGTTGTGCCGTTGCTGTCAGTACAGGATATGAAATCGTGCAGAACAAAAATTTTGCGCTTGATATTCAGAGCAAGTTGCATTTAGGAAGAGCTTTTTTAGACAATGACCAACACCGGGATGGGGTCGCATTTACCATAGGCATAGGATTCACCTGGTATTAAGGTATTGTCGTCATTCTTCTTTTACCTCCAAAAATAATTGATCATGAAAGTATTAGTAGCAGGTGCAACTGGTTATTTGGGAAGCTATATTGTGAAAGAACTCATGGCTCGTCAATTTGATTTTATAGCCATTGCCCGAAATAGCGAAAAGTTAGTCCAAATGAACTTGCCTTTATCTCAAATCATGGAGGCAGAGGTAACTAATAGGGAAAGCCTTTCAGGTTGTTGCCGGGACGTAGATGTGGTAATTTCGACGGTGGGGATTACCCGGCAGAAGGATGGCCTCACCTACATGGAGGTAGATTATCAAGCCAACAAAAACCTGCTTGATGAGGCTGTCAAAAGCGGCGTACAAAAATTCATATATGTCTCTGTTCTGCACGGCGAAAACTTAACCCACCTTAAAATCTGCGAAGCAAAAGAACGCTTTGTACGAGAATTACAAAATACTGGATTAGCATATTGTATTATTCGGCCAAGTGGTTTTTTTTCCGATATAAAAGAGTTCTACGAAATGGCCAGGAAGGGGAGAATCTTTTTGTTTGGAGATGGCAACACCAGGTTAAACCCCATTCATGGGGCTGATCTTGCTAAAGTGTGTGTCGATGCAATCGATCAACATGAGACAGTTATTGAAGTGGGAGGAAGTGAAACGCTCACTCAAAACGATATCGCTGAAATTGCCTTTGAAGTAGCGCAGAAACCCATTAAAATCACTTATATCCCAGATTGGGTGAGGAGACTTCTACTGCGTTTAGCAGCGATCTTTATGGGAAAATCAAGCTATGGAACGATAGAATTTTTCCTCAATGTGATGGCGATGGATATGGCGACCCAACAATATGGTAATCATACGCTAAAAGATTTTTTCATTCAGCTAAAAAACAGAGAGTCGTAAATTTGTCTCTTTTTTGAGGGATATTTGTTGAATGCTTACGATCTTTTTTTACAGGTATCCTATCCTATTTTCCCAAATTTCTTCTATCTTTGCCCCGCTTCCTAAAAAAGCTGGGGGTGTTTTATTTTTTTCACCTCCATGGAGCTTGTTTACAGTTTCTTTTTTTCTGGAAACAAGTTCCTCCGAGGGTATAGCTCAGTTGGTTTAGAGCGCTTGCTTGACAGGCAAGAGGTCAGCAGTTCGAA
>CBDUIU010000080.1:0-10473 GCA_965367335.1 uncultured Saprospiraceae bacterium | reverse complement strand
CATACCTAAACTAAAGAGACAATAAAAAAATGAAAAGGTGGTACGAAAAGTTGCTAATTATTTTTCCACCACTGAGATTCCTTAAAGGTGAAGCTGTCTTTAGGTTGACAAGTAGATGAAATTGTCAGGTGGGCTAACCACAATTTCCCAGGCACTAAAAATAATAATCTATAGTTGGGAAGTTAAGACAGTTATTTCTGCTCCAGCCAATACTCTAATTCCTCTAATCCATTCGTTTGTGCATCACAGGTCTTTAAATCCAAACGGAGCTGTTGCCAAATCCCAGCCTGCTCTTTTTTGGGTTGTTGTAAAACTTTCAAAACCGACTTTCCTAAAATTTTGTTTATCGAATCTTCATTGTTATTGGGAAAGGCGCGCATGAGTGCTCGCGCAAGAGATTGGGCCAATTCATGATTGCCCAGTTCATAATGCAAGATCAATTGCAAGCCCTTGGCCAGACTTTGAATATCTTGCCGAATGTCTTGTTTCTTATGGTAGAGGATACGGTTACACCATTCGAGGGCCTGATCATAATGTTGGGTGTGGAAGAAGATAAGAGCGATATTTTGTTGAATTTCCAATTGAAAAGAAACGTGTAATTTTTTTTCGAAGGCCGTATACGTTTTAATGATCGTTGGAAGATTGGAGAGGGCGTCTTTGAAATTGCGTTGACCTAAATAGGCGATGAGTTTAAGGCTGCAAGTAGATTGGAAAATTTTAATTTTTAAATATTCACTGTTGGGAAGGATAACTTCAAGTCTTTGAATGAATTGGGGAAAAGGCTGGTAATTCTTTTGCAGGGCTAATAAATTGAGATAGTTGTTAATCACACTGATATAACGATTGGTGTATTCATTGACAAACTGAGGAAAATCGTCAAAAAGATCCAATATATATTTTAGATGTAACAGCGCATTGTTAATATCATGCTTAATCGTCAGATAATAATTTGACCACAATAAATGGTAGGTCATTTTAGAATCAAAAGAAAGGGTTTGGATAGCTGCTTTCGTCGAAAAATTTTCTAATAATTGCTTGATGGTGCCATCGGGGTCTTGCAGTTGCATCTTGTTCCGGATTGTCAAATAAACATTGTCGTATAAACTGACCATGTCGACCTGCGCGTTGATTTGTTCCATACATTTCTCAGAAGACAAATGATTGGCATTGATTAAGGTAGAAGATTGTTTCTGTTGAAATGACCTGATCAGGTTTCGTTCTAAAAGTAGCAGCTCCAGTTTAGGAATATTGAGTTGATATTTTTCCGCGATCTTTTTAGCTTTTTTTAGTCTTTTGTTGGCCTGAGCGACCAGGTTCTTTTCCATTAGTATATAAATATCTTTTAGCAGGTCATCCACCTGGAAAATAGCCTTTCGCTCAGCGTGGTAAGATCTTAAGCTTTTTAGAATCAATTGATAGAGATAATGTTTTCCGGAAGATATGTTTTTGGCAAAAATTGGATTTTTTAGTTGACGGATAAGCGATGATTCGTCATAAACCTTTTGTTTCTCTATCTTGTGGAACAGGTCTAAGTATTCATTTTCACTTTCCCCCTGAAGCTTTGAAAAGCGTTTGAAGTATCGCTTTTCACTTGCAGACAAACTTTTTATCAATTCAAACAAGGGATCTTTTTGGGGCATGACTTCTAATTTTTTAACTTGTAAGTCGTTGAAATTTAAAGATTAACGATGAATTATGGCCGTTTATGATTCTAAAAAAATCTTTTTTCTGATTTGCACAGTAAATCAATCTGCTGCACTTTTGTATCAACAAATAAGCACAACGAAAAGAACACCCCAGACAGCTTCATTGATTAAACCCTCGAACCATGAAAAAAACAGTCGCTTTTCTGTGCGTAGTATTTGTCCTTTCTATAATGTCTTGTAAAGACAAATGCGATCCGGAGGAATTTCTCAGCCAGGTTAAATCAATTCGCCTGGTGGAAGAATCTGTCACCAGACACTTGATAGTCAACGCGGGAATCGAAGACCCTAACAGAGCTATTTATTTTCAAAATGTTCCGCTGGACCCAGTCCCAATCTCCTCGAAATCATCTAATATTGTGATAGAAGATACCATTGGCTTTCTGACAACCCCAGGTGAACTGGAAGTCGAACCTTCCGAATCCGGCGCCAATGTCTACATCAGTTTGAACGTCCAACCCGGCAGCTACTACTGCCAACGCTTCGAAGACGGCAAAATGACCTGTGAACGAGGCCTCATTGGCACCCACTTAAACAAACGCGGGCTTATACCTCTGGATACTTTCCCGGCATCCAACCACTTCGCTTCCGCCGTCTCACAAAATTCCATCCACGTCCTGAAGAACAACCCACCACCTACCACCGTCAAACAGTACAACACGGAAGGCAAGACCATCTATGTCTGTAATGAAAATGGCAAGCTGGTCATCTCCGAAAAACCGGAACTGTAGGAGGAGTAAGGAATATTGAATGAAGAATAAGGAATGAAGAAGTTGCTCTTGATTCGTGGGCCAGTGGTACGCCCTGTCGTTTGCTGGAAACGACGTCTTCTAAATGGTCTAAGTATTCCTTCTTACTTCCTTACAACTCACTCCCGATATCGGAAATCGGGAACCTACACGTACCATGAACAACTCACAACATCTACACGCAAGAAGGCAACCCACAACTTCTACACGACCCAAGCGCAACCCAAAACCCCACAACCCACTCCCGACGAAGTAGCGGGAATCTCCACGCAAGAAGGCAACCCATAAAACTCACAACAAACATCAGCTTCACATAACCCCATCAAACCACACACCCGATGTTTTCAGAACTCCTCAAACGCTGCTTACTAGGGGATCGCCTGGCCGGGCGACAACTCTACTCCCATGCCTGGTTGATCCCACGACTTGAGCAGTTATTCAAAAGGACGGGCCTGGAGCCGAAGCTGATGATAATCCCATGTCCACCTCCGGGCCCTCCTTTTTTTGAATTGGCGAAAAGCATCACTGAGAAAAACCTGCTACGGGCATTTGAAGACAGTCCTACCTTCAATGATACCTTCATACCAACGGAGGTTCGTTTGGAAGCCTTACTACAGTTGAAAAATGAATTAACATTGTTACACGAAGAAATGAACCGCGAAATGATTCGCCTACAGAAGGGATAACGACACCACAAGATACTAGAGAACTACCACGTCAGAAGGCCCCCCTTTGTTACTTTTGGCCCCTTTGGCCCCTTTGGCCCCTTTGTTCCCTTTGTTCCCTCTGGCCCCCTTTATGAGAAAACGCCATGCCCGGTCAATGTGTCTCACATTACCCAGGCCAATCTATGCATACTTTTAAAATTTTTTCAAAAACCAAAAATGCACAATCATGGCAAAGAAAATGATTAAACCGAACTCCTTTGAGTTAAACGTGAATTTCCTCGGATTAAATGCCGATGAAAAACCACCTCAAGTCGCCCTTTATCTGATGGGTGATCGTGGAAAAGCCGAAAAAAAGATAGCGACCCTTCGTAATGGCGCTTTAAAGATTCCCGATGAGATCCAAAAGGCTGGGCTTACCTTGGCCATTGGCCCCGATTCGGAAAATCCGGAAGAAATTCCAACAACGAGTTTACAACAGTATCGCTCGGAGTCAGTTATTACGCAGTGGCGTAAAACGGGCTTGTTGGAAATACCGGACATCCGCTGGCGCCCGCTTTTACCTTTTCGTAATTGTGTTACCGGAAAAGCAGAGAAGTGTTGGTTTCAACTAGGAGCTATTCCTCCAGTCTTTCGTAGCCCACTGCCTGATTTGGGAGATATCATCCGATTGTCTCCGATTCGAAAGCAGCTGTTTTCACCTTATTTCAAAGTGGTCTGCAAGCCCTTGTGTTATGGGGTAGTAGAAGTCTATCGACGGGTCTGCTGTTGCGATCCCTGGTTGATCGTCCCTGAGATTCCTGAACTCATCCCGGAGCTCATCCCGATTCCGATTCCAGATCCTGGTCCATTTCCCGGTCCATTCCCTGGCCCATTCCCTGGCCCATTTCCCGGACCGATTCCCGGACCGGATCCTAGTCCGTTCAATTTAAAGGGTTTGAACCGGGATTCGATCCGTCGGATCAAATCCGAAGAAGCTCAGTTAGAACCAGCCAATTGGCAGCCCATTTCTGATCGGGTAGCAGATGACCTGCGCGTGTTGTATCGCCTGAATGATCAGCAAGCACAGTATGATTACCTGGTAGCCCGACCTTATTTGATCCCAGTGTTGTGCCGTCGTCATTCTTGTGTTATGAGCAAAATTGGCGAGACTAATTTAGGCCCGGATGGCTCCTTTAGTTACTGTTTTCCCCTGTTTTTGACCCTGTTGAATTGCACGGTTACTTATACCTATAAAATAAAACAGTGGATCGGTGGCCAATGGGTGTATGTCTATGATGGTCCTGCAGCTAATGCTTATTTCAGTGGCAACGAATTGGCAGAGATTAAAACCTTTGATCCCAAAGCAGAAATTTGCAGCACGCCCGAACCTCCGGTAGATGGACATGGGAAGCCGTTCGTCATGCTACAGGCGATTGGAACTACGGACAGTCATCAATTGCACAGCCCGAAACAACAAACCGCTACAGGCATTAATACGGGTCTTGGAAGCAATGGAGGCTTGATTGATCAGAGTTATGCGAATGCTTGTCCGTTGGGTGGAAATCTGGATTTATTGCTTTACGTAGATCCAGACATGAAGGGAACGGGAGCACGTTACTATCGATTTAGCATGATAGCTGCGAATGAACAAGGAAATCCGCAATCTGGTGCTACTGTTCAGCTACTGGATAAAGGAGTAAGCTGGCGTAAATTTATTGCTGGAACCTTTCCTCCTCAACCAGAGGAAGAAGCTTTAGGGCCAAAAACAATCGGAGGTACGCCTGGTCTTTTTGAAATTCCTTACGTGGATTCTAATCACCGTTGGTTAGGCAACCAGTTCCATTATCGCCTGGATACAACGGACTTTGCGAATGGCCGTTACTTACTGATCCTTGAGTTGTTCAATGGCGCAGGCCAGCAAATCAAACCGGTGGGGGCAAGTGGCTCCGGGGCCGAAGCTGACTTCCACTTCATTTGGTGGGATAACGCAACGACGACCGATAATGTACCATTCAGCACCCTGATCCATGCTGTACAGTTTGATAATGTCAAGTGTTATGGGGATATCGTTGACTTACGTAAGAATGGTGTTGCAAATACTCAGGACTGTCAGTTTATGTCTGGTCCGGCGAATACACAGTTCAGCGTTGGTTTCCGCGCATACCATCAGAATGACTATATGCTTCGCTACGAGTTGGATTATTTCAAGGGGCTCAACGGCTCGGATATCGTTCTGGAAACTGGTAACTCAAATCGTCCGGCAACTAAGGGCGCGGGTCAGCCAGCTCAGTCGGCTGCTGCCAGCTTTGGTGCTATGCTTGGAAGTAATACAGTTGGTGCCAAATGTACCTTCTCCTTAGATCTGAAGGTCTACGCAAAACATACCAATGGCCGTTCCCGGCTCAGTGGTTATGATAGCACAGACGAGGCTTCCTTTGCCTTAGAGATTATTTAGAATTAGTTATAAATCACTGGTTTTGTGAAAGTAGAGCTGTGCTGCCGACAGGTGGCACAGCTTTTTTGAGCAGCTTGATGTGGAATAAGACAAGAGGGACCTTAGTAGCTTGGCTACAGTCGTGGTACAAAAAGCGAAGCTTTCTATGTGTCCTTTTGCGTTTCATGTAAATCCATGTTCCTATCATCCTATATGGTTAAAAACATTTCAGAGGCCTGCCTTTTCACTTAACTAAGTTTAGCCTCAATCACCCGCCTTGCCGCACAGCTTCCACCTCTTCAATCGTCTTGGGAATAGCAGGACCTAACAACCTGGATCCGTCGTTTGTGATCAAATAATTATCTTCAATACGGATACCACCAAAACTCCGGTATGCATCCAGTGCGTCATAATTAATAAACTCCGTGAACTTGCCTTCTGCTTTCCATTGGTCGATCAGCTCCGGAATAAAATAAATGCCTGGCTCTACGGTCAAAACAAAGCCTGGTTGTAGTTTTCGGCCCAATCTTAAATAAGCTGTTCCGAACTGGGTGCTACGCTCAATCTCTCCGTTATAACCCACGTATTGTTCTCCTAAGTCTTCCATGTCATGAACATCAAGGCCGATCATATGCCCTAATCCATGTGGGAAAAAGAGGGCGTGTGCGCCTTGTTTTACGGCTTCGTCAATGTCACCTTTCATCAGGCCTAAACCTTTCAATCCCTCAGCCATGACCTTAGCAGAGAGCAGGTGCATATCTTTGTAGAATTTGCCGGGAGCGAGTTGGTCGACGACGGCAAGTTGACCATCTAAAACGATTTGATAAATGGCTTTTTGTTGATCGGTAAAAGTTTTGCTTACCGGGAAAGTGCGGGTAATATCTGCCGCATAGTGCATTTTGTTCTCCGCACCAAAATCACCAAGTACCAATTGGCCATTCTTTAATGTATTACCGTGGTAATGATTATGGAGGGTTTGACCATTTACCGTCAGAATAATACCATAAGCCATCTCTCCTTCCAGGCCTTTGGCAATACCTTTGATGACCCCTGCGATGGCTGCTTCTTTCATTCCCTCGCTTGCCATCCGCATCGCAGCTAAGTGCATCTCTGCTGTAATCGCTAATGCTTTTTCCATTTCTGCGACTTCTTCCGGACCTTTGATTGAGCGCAGCGCAACAACGGCTTTGATCAATTCTTCACTGACTTTTTCACTAAGGGTTGCCGTGGGAATGCCCAGCCATTTTTCTAATTTTAGCATATTAGCATGACGATAAGGCGGAAGAAAATGGATCGGACGATTCGCCTCGCTGGCTTTTTTTAATCGATCTTCCAAATCATCATTTGAAGCAGTTATTTGAACGCCGACAGCGGCAGCTAATGACTTTAAACTCGGTTGAGGTCCTTCCCAGACTACATCTTCCACGCTCATCTCCCGCCCAAAAATAATTGAGCTCCCATCCTCCAGATCAATCAGGGCATTTAGTCCAGGTCGATCAACTCCAAAAAAGTAAAGGAAATTACTGTCTTGACGAAAGTGAAAGGTATTAGCAGTATAATTCATACCAACGTCGTCATTTCCCAAAAAAAGTAATACTCCTTTTTGGCCTTGAAAATGATTGGCTAATTGCTGCCGGCGATTTTTATAAGTTTCTGATGAGAACATATACTTTTGATTTGGTTTAGGTGCAAATAGAAGATTTGTTAATAGAAAATTGATACAATTGAGCTGATTGCCCAATCTCCTGGGTGCTATATGCAATTTTACGAACAAATAAACCGGGATAAGCGGAAATTCTGAAAAAAAATGATTTTTTTGTGCAAAAGAAATTTAAGTCCAATTAAAGAAAACCAATCATGCAAAAGATACTCTTTCCTACTGATTTTTCTTCACCTGCGGATAATGCTTTTATCTACGCGCTAAAAATTGCTAAAAAACTGGGCGCTAAGATCTATACGCTACATGTTTATCAGCGACCGGATATAAGCAAAGTGCAATTGCCGGATAACCTGAAAGAGGTGTATGATAACATTGAGTTTGAGGAGTTTGAAAATTATCGGGATAAAATACCCCATCTGCATAAGATAGCGGAAGCTAACGACTTAACAGGAATTCCGATGGCCAACATTATGGAAGAGGGAGAAGTGGAGGAAACCATCCTCAAAGTAGCGAAGCAGGAAGAAATAGATCTAATCGTTTTGGGAACAAAAGGAGCCAGCGGACTGCGGGAAATTTTTATCGGAAGTACGGCAGGTGAAATTTTAGAGAATGCCCATTGTATGGTATTAGCAGTGCCGGAAAAAGCCCTGTTTGACGGAGTAATTGATAACATTGCAATCACGACGGAGTATAAGGAGCCGGAGGAGTTAGTTGCGCTAAATAAGGTAGTCGATTTTGCAAAGTTATTTGATGCTAATGTCTATTGTGTAAATGTTGATTTAGCGCATACTGCAGACCTGGACCGCAAAATGGAAAAATGGCAGCAGAAGTTCTCAGGGAATGGGAAGGTCCAATTTCGGGTGCTGGGAGGAACGGACATTCAGGAAAGCCTCAGTCAGTTTATTAACGAAGAAAAAATCGATATCCTGGCGATGTTAACCCGTAGGCGAAATTTCTTCCAGGAACTATTTCATTATAGTATGGTGAAAAAAATGGCCTACCATTTAAGTACGCCAGTGATGGGGATCCGGGGTTAAAATTCCAAACCCTCTTCCAAATCATCTAACTTACTAACCTTATACTGTTGCTTAGTGCGAATGCGCTGCTTTTGTCGTTCGATAATAAGTTGTGTTAATCCAATATTGGCAGGCAGTGGAGCCCCGGGAGAAAGGGCGCGGTTAATGTCTACCTCCAGAACATCCAGCCGGTAGAGCATACTTAGCAAATAATCAAGTCGGTATTCAATTAACCAAGCGACATGATCGGCGATCAGGTCAAACATTTGTTGTTCATTTAGCTGCTCATTTTCCTTGAGTTCAATCTCAAAGTTTTGTGCAACTAATTCTCCAGCGGCTTGTGAAATTTTTGAATCGTCCATACTTTAGAGCTTATGTTGATTGTATTCTTCCGGGAAGCAAAGGTACTACGCTTTTTGCAAAACATCTTTTTAGATCAGAACTTTTGGCGCCTGCCATGGTAACCTTTCCCAATAATGGAGGTCAAATGAATAGCGGGATATGTGATCCTGGTGGGAGCGTACAAGGATTAATGGGTGTCTAAACCAGCCAAGTTGTATATTTGCGGGAAGAATACAACAATATTCGCCGCTTCTTTAACCTTTTAATAGAGAAGTAGAACGAACAAATCATATTGAAAAAGTAGACTTAGTCATTTGAACTCAGATTTTCATGAAAGAAAAACTATTGATAGTGTGTTTGTTGATCGGTCATTTTTGTATGGCTCAACAACCCTCTTCTCCATTAAAATGGGGAAAGATACCAAAGGCAGATTTAAAACTCAGTGAGGCGCCAGGTGGTGCAGCAGCGGTCGTGCTTGGGGATTATGGATTGGTGCGGTTGGATGCGTTTGTCAAAGGACCGAATTATCGCTTTAGACGTCATCGGCGGTTAAAGGTCTTTCGTCCTGAAGAGTATGATCTAAAGCAAGTCAGTGTCAATTTTTTCGATGCTAATGATGAAGAAAATCTATCCAACTACCGGGTACAACTAATCGACCCCTCCGGTAAGAAGACAACCCTGGATAAAAAGATGCTGGTTGTAGAGCAAATGGCCGATGGCAGTACTAATCATACCTATCTTCTACCCAAACTAGCTCCCGCTACGATCATAGAATATCAGTATGAATTGGAATCGCGGCGGGTTCAGCAATTAAGGACCTGGTATTTTCAGGAAGACATCCCGGTGCAATACAGCGAATACCGGGTAGAGAAGCCCCGTGATATGGACTATGCCACGCGGTGGTTTGGGATTGATTCATTGGTGAACGCCAGTTATCGGGAACTAACTCCTCGTTTGATCGAAGAGGGTAGGAATTGGGGGATTGACGGAGACTTTAAAATATACGTGGACGCACAACAATATATAGTTAAAAACGCAACGACTTTCTCTGAGGAACATTGTATGAGTAGTCCTTTGGATTACCGGACCGGAGTGGCCTTATATTTACGACAGATTGCCTATCCTGACGGGACTAAACGCGTTTATATGGATAGCTGGGAAAATATGACCCGCAACCTTTGGGAACATGCTCGTCTTGGACGTCAGATCACTGAGAAAGATCAATCAGAGCAATTACTGGCTAAGGCTCAATCGCTCATCAATAGCCGGGAGGCTAATCCGGCTAAGGTTAAACGCATGCACCTTTGGTTATTAGAGCACGTTAAGTGGAATCAGCAGTATAGCATCTATTCGGATAAAAGCCTGAATGACGCGCTAATAAATGGGAGCGCCAGTAGTGGTGAACGCAATCTAATGTTACTCAGCCTGATGCGAGCAGCTAACCTGGAAGTTTATCCCATCTTGGTGAGTACACGTGACCACGGTAAAGTATCACAGCAGCATCCTTTTTCCCCTCAATTTAATCATTTGATGGTCTATTGGCAGAAAGCTGAGCATGAGTATGAGATACTCGATGTCAGTGAGGAATTACTACCTGTTGGCTACCCCAGAGAGGCGGCTTTAAATGGAGATGGTTGGCTGATGCACCCGGAGGAACCTCGATGGGTAGACCTGCAGCCGGCTTTGGCCTCGGATATTTACCTGGTGACCGCTGAGCTGCTGTCAGATGGCACCTGTGAGACCCTGATAAAAGCAACTTATACGGGGTATGGAGCCTTTGATCGCCGTACGACTGATGGTCATCAACGTTGGGCGACATTGTTACAGCAGCAGGAGACTGAATTTTCCGTTGAAACGATTCGTAGTAAAAACGATGAAAACATTGATCAGCCCTATAAAGAATATGTAACCTGTGTCCGCTC
>CBDUIU010000079.1:0-10599 GCA_965367335.1 uncultured Saprospiraceae bacterium | reverse complement strand
CCACGTACCTGTGCTGTTGTGATAATAACATCGGCTCGTTCTGCCCGTTTTTGCACTTCTTCTCTTTGTCTCCGCAGAAAGTCCTCCGACTGCTCAACGGCATAACCTCCGGCAGCCGTATCATCCTTAGCCCCTTCCACTTCTACAAATTTTGCCCCCAAACTTTGTACTTCTTCTTTAGCTGCTTTACGTACGTCAAAGGCTTCCACCATAGCACCCAGCCGTTTAGCGGTAGCAATAGCCTGTAAACCTGCTACGCCAGCACCCAGCACTAAAACCTTTGCGGGACGGATGCTGCCTGCTGCTGTAATCATCATTGGAAAGTATCTGGGCAGTTGCATGGCAGCCATCAGAACTGCTCGGTAGCCTGCAAGTGATGCCATTGAAGATAATACATCCATGGACTGGGCCAATGTTGTACGCGGAATCATATCCATACTAAAAGCTTGTAAACCTTTAGTGGTTAATGTTCCGACAATCTTATCATCTACATAAGGTTGAAAAAGAGAGATCAGGTTTGTCCCTTTGGCTAGTTGATCCAGGTCTGTTTCCGGTAAAGGATGAACACTGATTAACAGATCGGCTTCTTTCAGCAAAGTATTTCGGTCGACGAGCGTCGCGAATTCGCTATATAGGCTATCGGGAAAATTGGCATTAACTCCTGCCGATTTTTCAACCAACAGTTCTGCACCAAGTGCGTGAATTTTTTTAGCTACTTCCGGGACAATAGAGACCCGGTCGTCGTTCATCTCCTTTGGTATTCCTATCTTCATATGGTTTACTCATTGAATGTTGAGTGAATATACCGAAGATATTCGAAACGCAAAAATATTCTATCAGAAAACCACAAAATCGAAATGTTTACTCTTTAAGTGGAACGTTTATTCGAACCATCAACAAACTACAATCCTCTTCTTTTCACTTCTTTCATCACCATTTCATATTCACGACTCATATCCCCTGTGACAGCTGCGTTTTCCTGTGCCCGACGAATTAGGTAAGGAATTACTTCTTTAATTTGTCCGTAGGGTAAATACTTAGCTACGTTATATCCTTCATCGGCCAAATTAAATGTAAGGTGGTCACTCATACCATAGAGTTGGCAAAAGTTGAGGTGAGCATGTTCCCGAGGCATTCCTTTTTGTTTGATCAACTCTGCCAGTAACAAACAACTTTCGGTATTATGGGTAGCATTACACAAGGCAATATTTTCATAGTTATCCACACAAAACCTTATGCCCATATTGAAACAATCATCCGTAGCTTCTTTATTGGGATGGATAGGAGAAGGATAGCCCATTTCTTCAGCCCGATCGCGTTCCTTATCCATATAAGCACCTCTGACCAATTTGGCCCCTAACATATAACTTGCTTTTTGAGCTTTTTCAAAACTTTCCATTAAAAACGATAATCGATCCTGGCGATACATCTGAAAAGTGTTATACACGATGACTTTGCCTCGATTGTAGCGACGCATCATAACCGTTACTAAATGATCTAAGGTATCTTGTATCCAGCTCTCTTCAGCATCAAAGAATATTTTAACATCATATTTACTGGCAAGACTACAGATTGCATCCATTCGTTTTAATACACTGCGGTACTCATTACGGGTATCTTTAGTAAAACTCTCACCGTTTTGGATACTTTCATAAAGGCTGAATCGGCCTAAGCCCGTAATTTTAGTAACAACTACGGGGACACTGGCATTTGTGGCTGCGAACTCTACTGCCCGTAGGTTTTCATTCATCGTTTTGTTATACTCCTTTTCCGTAGTTTTTGCTTCTGCACTATAGTCCAGAATACTTGCTACATTCTCTTCATATAACTTATTGATAGCGGGTTGGCATTCTAACAGCGTTTTCCCTCCTACAAACTGCTTGAAGATCGTTTTTTTTATAATTGTTTCTGTGAATGGCAAGCGAAGTTTTATTGCCCACAGGGCTAAAGGCGAGCCCAGATCAACCAGCCACTTCTTATTCATCAAAGCAAACAGCCACGCCATTTGCTTGAGCTCTTTATCCGTCTTAGAAGAAAAAGCAACTTCTGTGTTTTTAAAATCCACCACTTTGGGGGTACTTTGCATTGCTACGTTTTTCACCTTGTTTTTATATCGATGACATCAAGATCAACAACTGATTGATGATTACTGTTTTCGGTCATTGCCAATTGCCTAAACGGTTGAACATTTACAGCTTTTAATACTTAATTTGAATATATTATTGATTCCAAATTTCCCAATTCTTCTCTGCCTGCCTGTACAGCATTTCCAAACCATTTAGTATGCCTGCACCAGCTTCTTCCCCTCGTTGTAAAAATACAGTTTTTTCGGGATTATAAACCAAATCATAAAGTAAATGTTGAGCGGTAATATATTTGTAAGGGAGATCAGGAAATGTGTCGATTTTAGGAGACATGCCCAGCGGAGTTGTATTCACTATTAAAAGATGGTCACAGATAACATTTTTTGTTAACTGTTCATAGGTCAGAACTCCTTTTTGCGCAGTTCTGGAAACCAGACGGTAAGGGATATTAAGTTGGGTCAAAACAAACATCACTGCCTGAGCAGCACCACCGGTTCCCAAAACCAAAGCCTTCAGACCATCGATCTCACCACGATATTTCTGGATAAAGGCTAACAATGAGGATTGGAACCCATAAACATCCGTATTATAACCAATTAATCTGCCTTGCTTGAATTGAATGCAATTGACCGCTCCAATGGCAGCTGCTCCTGCATCCATGTCATCGAGAAAAGGTAGGATAGCTTGTTTGTAGGGAATCGTTACATTGATCCCTTCCAGGTCTGGTTGCTGCTGGATCAGCTCCGAAAATTGTTCAATATTTTCTAGTGGATACAACTCATAATGGTATCCCTCAAGTCCTTCCTTTTCAAATTTTTCATTGAAATATTTTTTAGAAAACGAATGTGACAAAGGGTAACCTATGAGTCCGAATTTAGGCATGGAACATGGATATTGAAAATTAATCCTGCGCGAATTTTTCTAACAAAAATACTACGGCAAAACCGACTACCATACTCACAACCGTAATAATAAGATATGGTTCGCCCTCGTAAGCTGAAGGCATCACATTTTCAGCCATTAAAATTTTCTTGGGAACCCCATCTTCTAAAATAATATTTCCGTATGTATCACGAAGCCATTCAATAGGGTTTCTCCAAGGCCATATCTTATTCAAAGATCCAATGATAAAACCCGTTAATGTAGCAAGCGTTAAATTCCGATAAAATTTGAATGTCCAGGATAATACCCTGGAGATAGTAGCCAATCCGGTCAAACATCCAAGAGCAAACACTGCCATAACTAAAATTTTTGCCGGATCTAAGGTGGTTAATGCCTCCTTAAGCGTATCCGTAACAATGTAGGTATACATTCCCATGATCAATAGAATAAAACTCCCGGAAATACCTGGTAAAATTAAAGCGGATATGGCAATTGCCCCACTGATAAAAACAAACCATAAGGCTTCCGACCCATTGGCCGGGCTAATTGTAGTGATATAATAGGCTACTCCGGCACCGATCACCAGTCCTAAAACCTGACGGACGTCCCAATGACCGACCTGCCTGGTAAGGTAAATGGCAGAGGCTACGATCAATCCAAAGAAAAAACCCCATACGACAGGTGGATATACCTCTAACAAATGCGCTATTCCCAATACACCGATGACAATTCCGGTTACCATTCCAACCCCTAAACTGAGCAAGAAATTACCATCTAATTGCTGCCAGGCACCTTTGATTCCATCTTTGCGCAGGGCATTGATTAATTCCGGTCCTATGGACTTGATCGCGTTTAGTAATCGTTCGTAAATTCCTGTAATAAAGGCAATTGTACCACCAGATACGCCAGGGATAACTTCGGCCATACCCATTGCCGCTCCCTTTAGTGCTGTTTTGAAAAAAGAGGTAGGTTGATTCATGGCGCAAATGTAAGCATTGGGCTGGAAATATAGAGGGAAAATAGCACAAAATGGACAAATGGGCATAATAGGTTAGCCAAGGTGTAAATGGGTCTTATTTTTGCGGCTTAAAACTAAATCTGTCTAAATTAATTATGAAGTATTTTTTATACGTTGTATTGCTTACCCTTCCTTTCTCACTTGTTGGGCAGCCTCCTAATATGCAGGAGATCAATTTACATCAAGGCAAGTTCAAAACCTTTCTGCCAAATACTTTTTTAACGATGACGGAGACCATGATGGTCCATTCTTATCCAAAAGATGAACTACCGGATATCGCTTATATTGATACGGTTACACAAAGCATTGTTTCTTTCAAATTAATGCCTTATGCAGCGAATGAGTCAACCTTAAATAACTATATGCAACGTTTTATACAAGGTTTTGCTCAGTTGCTCCCAAACACAACGGGAATCGTAGCAGATTTTGTCCCATTTAAAAATCGGCGCGTGGGCTTTATTGAAATGGTGGATACTTCGAATAGTAAAAAACAATATAGTTTTCAGTATTTTACGCATATCAGTGATTCCTTGTTTATGGCGAATGTTAGCGGTCCCTATATGGACCATTCTACCATTAAACATCTGAGTAAATTCATTTTTCAGCTTAGTGTTTTTCAAGATCAACCTATGGAAATAGTTTCCACCCTTTCCAAACCCTTAATCTGTGATGGTGAAGTAGCCCATCGCACCACGATTTACCAGCCAACTATACCAGCTAACGAAACGGAGGAAGGAATCGTAATGATTGAAATAAAGATTGACCGGGCAGGTAAAGTTACTCATACGAGATGGTTACAAGATGACTCAACAACTGATAAGTCCAGACTCGTTCAACTAAGCCTGGAGGCAGCCAGACAGTTTCGTTACAATGAAAAAGCTGATGCCCCCTCAGAACAGATTGCAACACTCAAGTTTACCTTTAGGAACCAGCAGCGTAATTAGTAAACTTTTCCGTATCTTACACGTATGCGTTAGACTAAATTAACTTGACAATGGACAATCAGCAAAAGGTAGAAATTAAGGAAATCATTGAAAAAGAAATCGCCAAAACGAATCAGAAAATTCTTGGCTATAAAGATATGAGTGAGCCGATTAGCCCGGAGAACTCAATTGGCCGGGTATCCAGAATGGATGCAATCAATAATAAAAGTGTGGTGGAAGCAGCCTTACGTGAGGCTGAACAAAAACTGAATGGTTTAAAAAATGCCTTACATCGTTTAGACGATGAGGGCTTCGGAATTTGTAACCGATGTAAAGCACCCATTCCGGTAAAACGAATAATATTAATGCCTCAAAGTCGATATTGTGTGAGATGTGCCAGATAGGCAAATGATCAGTCGATTTGATGCTTTATTATAAATCAACCCTATTCTGTTTATACTTAGAATAGGGTTGATTTATTGATATACTTTTACTTCCAATTTCTCCGCATTTTTAAGAGATCCCTCACTTGTCCGTACAACTGTTCCGCTTCCTGATAATTTAATGTCTGTTGCCCATCAGAAAAAGCTTTTTCGGGACAAGAATGGACTTCACATATCACTGCATCTGCACCCGCAATTACTCCTGCCAAAGCAATTGGTGACACGTGCTGACGAACACCGATTCCATGAGAGGGGTCTGCTATAACTGGTAAATGCGATTTTTCTTTTAAGATCGGAATGGCATTAATGTCAAACGTATTGCGATAAGCTTTTTCATAGGAGCGGATACCCCGCTCACATAACAATATGCGTTCATTTCCATTAGAGAAGATATATTCAGCAGCTTGTAAAAGTTCGTCAATTGTACCGGAGATCCCCCGCTTGAGCATGACCGGTTTGTCTACCTTTCCTAAGGCGTCCAGCAGATTGAAGTTTTGTGAATTTCGCGCTCCTACCTGAAAGATATCCGTGTAAGGCATCATTTCATCAATTTGCTCAGTCATCATTACTTCGGTAATGATTTTAATTCCGGCTGTTTGGCAGTGTTCATGCCAGATTTTGAGGCCATCAATCCCCAGGCCACGAAATGAGTATGGGGAGGAACGAGGTTTATAAACGCCGCCTCGCATGACTCGAATATTGTTTGCCTGTAGGTGCTTGATTGTGTCGGCAATCTGATCTTCGGATTCTATGGAACAAGGGCCTGCCATGATCTGAAATTCACCGCAACCAATTTTCACCCCATCACCCAAATCGATCTGAGTATCGGTAACTTTCCATTTTTTTGATACCAGTTTATATGCATCACTAACCCGATGGATGTCTGCAATTCCTGGCATAGTGCCGATAGAGCGAATATCAAGTTCTTGCTTTCCTACTCCAATGATATAATCCTGGAATTGCGTTTTGACCTGCGCGGTACTGTAATTGATCGATTGCAATTTATCATGTAGCGCCTGCAATTGATCTTCCTTAATCTTTTCTTCGAGTTGTATTATCATATTTTAAGCGTTTACGGTTCCGCGAACCATACCAACAAATTCTTGAATCGTTTTTTGAATATTAGTACTAGCTTTTAAAGCCTTGATAAAAGCACTACCGATAATTGCACCAGCGGCATATTTACAGGCAGTACTAAAAGTCTCATGGTTAGAAATGCCAAAACCAATTAGACGTGGATTTTGTAAATTCATTGCTGCCACACGTTTGAAATAAGCGATTTGTTCTTCACTGATCCCAGACTTTGCGCCTGTAATTGCAGCGTTAGAAACCATGTAAATAAACCCTTTCGACAGGTTATCTACCTTGCGAATTCGCGCTTCATCAGTTTGAGGAGTGATGAGAAAACTAATGTTCAAACCTGCAGCTGTAATCAACTCCTTGTACTCGGTTTCATATACATCTAAAGGTAGATCCGGAAGGATTAATCCATCAACACCAACGGCTTTGCATTTTTCAAAAAAGGCTTCTTCACCGTATTGCATAACTTGATTAAAATAGCCCATGAGAATAAGAGGAACCTGGGTAGTTTGTCTGGCTGCCTTTATTTGATCAAATAGAATAGGTAAAGTCATCCCATTCTTAAGCGCTGCTGTCCCACTTTCTTGAATAGTTGGCCCATCAGCCAATGGATCCGAGTATGGCATCCCTATTTCGATCAGATCCGTGCCTGCCTCTGCTAATTCTACAATCACTTTGACGGTATCCTCCAGGGCTGGGTAGCCAGCCGTAAAATAAATATTGAGGATATCTTTTTCTTTGTTTTTAAACAATTGATCCAATCGATTCATGATGAATTTCTTCTGTTAAAAAAGTAAATGGCCACTAATGATTGATTAATTTCGGCTAACCATGTCTTTCAGTAATACCCTTTTTAGTAGTTTTTGTTACTGTGTAGTTGTCTTACTACACAAATTTAAAATTGTTAAGGTGATCCAATTAAAGTTTGTCTTCAAAATCCTGGATATAGGTAGCCAGGTCTTTATCACCTCTTCCGGACAAATTGATCACGATAACATCTTCTTTCTGATACTGTAATTTATCCATTGCGGCAAAGGCATGAGCCGTTTCCAGCGCAGGGATAATTCCTTCTTTTCTCGCCACGAAGAAAGCGGCATCCATGGCTTCACGATCCGTCACACTGATAGCCTCTGCCCTGCCTGTAGCAATCAAATGGGCATGCATAGGGCCAATCCCAGGGTAATCCAAACCCGCTGAAATGGAATAGGGTTCTACGATTTGTCCATCGTTTGTCTGCATTAGTAAGGTACGGCTGCCGTGAATAATCCCTTTAGTGCCTAAAACAGAAGTTGCAGCTGATTCGCCACTATCAATACCCAGACCTGCCGCCTCAACGGCGATCAGACGAACAGTCGTTTCGTCTAAATAATGATAATAAGCACCAGCAGCATTACTACCACCACCAACACAGGCAATAATTATATCAGGGTTCTCCTTTCCAGTTTTCTCTTTTAACTGCCACCGCATTTCCTCACTGATCACTGATTGGAAACGAGCTACCATATCCGGATAAGGATGTGGTCCGACCACCGACCCAATGATATAATGTGTATCGACCGGATTATTGATCCAATCACGGATAGCCTCATTTGTTGCATCTTTTAAAGTCTTACTGCCCGATTCTGCGGGAATGACTGTAGCGCCCAACATTTTCATTCTGGAAACATTAGGTGCTTGTCGCTTTATATCTACTGCTCCCATATACACAAAGCAATCAATCCCCATCAAAGCACAAACAGTAGCTGTAGCAACGCCGTGTTGTCCAGCTCCGGTTTCTGCAATAATTCGGGTTTTTCCTAATTTTTTAGCCATTAGGATTTGTCCAATCGTATTGTTTATTTTATGTGCACCGGTATGATTTAGGTCTTCTCGTTTGAGGTATATATTGGTTCCAAAATGTGCAGAAAGTCGCTTAGCATAGTATAGCGGCGAAGGCCGTCCAACGTAATCCTTTAACAACTGCTGGAACGCTTCCTGAAAAGAGGGTTCTTCGATGATCTCCAGATAATGTTTACGCAAGTATTCTACATTGCGATATAACATTTCAGGGATGAATGCACCACCAAATTCTCCGTAATAACCTTTTTCGTTAACGTTGTATACCATATAAATTTAATTGCGTTTGGTTTTTAATAATCAGGTAAATACAGGCCCTCCATAAACTCCGCGACCTGGTCCACATTCTTCACACCAGGTTCCAATTCAAAACCACTGTTAATATCTACTCCGGCAAACTGAGGGTGGTTAATTTTTAGAATTGTATCTTTTAGCTCAGGAGTAATCCCACCACTTAAAAGGAATGGAGTTTTTCCTCGGTACTGGTCAAGTAAAGTCCAATCAAAAGTTATCCCGTTACCTCCTGGTTGGACACCTTTTGCATCAAATAAAAGATATTCACAATAGTAGGTAAAAGCATTCGCCTGGGTGAAAGAAAAGTCTTTATCAATTGCAAAAGCCTTAATGAGTTTTAAGCCCTTGGTATTTAAATAGTCACAGTAAAAAACATTTTCGTTGCCATGCAATTGTATATAATCCAATTGGTAACGCCGAGAGGTTTGAATAACATAATCTTCTGGTGCATTTACAAACACCCCTACCTTGTAAATCTGGTCTGGCCATTCTTCTTTCATTAACTTTAGCAGCTCAGTATCCTCTTGTACAAACCGGCTAGATTTATCATAAAAGATAAACCCAATAAAGTCTGGATATAACTTAAGCAATTTCCTAAGGTTTTCAGGATCTCGCATTCCACAGACCTTTATTCTTAATTTCTTCCCTGCAATAAGCTCAACTTTGTTTCCTTTGGAGTTTAACATTACAATTCAATTTTAACTTTAAAAAAGCATTCCTACTATTACTGAACCAACTTTCCCTCCAAACGTTGAATCTCCTCCACTAAATTCAAACATACTCGCTGAGGATTAGCTGATTGCATAAAATACTCTCCGATTAAAAATCCTTGGTATCCTGCCTGTTTTAATTCAACGATGGTTTCGGCATTAGAAATACCACTTTCAGAGATTTTAATAAAATCAGCTGGAATTTTATTTGCCAAGGTTAACGAAGTGTCTATGTTCACACTAAAATCCATTAGATTGCGGTTGTTTACACCAACAATATCTATGCTATCGCAAAGCTTATCCAACTCTGACTCAGCATGCACTTCCAGCAAGACTTCCAATCCCAGGGATTTGGCATAAGTGGAAAGTCGGGACACCGCCTCTTTATCTAAACAAGCTGCAATGAGTAAAATCGTATCTGCCCCAATTGATCGGGCTTCCGCAATTTGATACGCCTCAATAACAAAATCTTTTCGAAGGATAGGACAAAAATTGAATTTTCGTGCTTCCGTTAAATCGTTATTCTTTCCACCAAAGAATTCCTGATCAGTCAGAATAGATAAAGCGGAGGCTCCCGCCTGCATATAACCAATAGATACTTTTTCAACCTTGGCATATGGATTAATCGCACCCTTTGAGGGAGATTTCCGCTTAAACTCTGCAATGATCCCCGATTTATCTTTTCGCGTTAAGTATTTTTTCATGGAAACTACCGGTGTGCGATAGTAAATACTTTGCTCTAACAAGGCAATTGGATATAACTCTTTTCGCTTTGCAATTTCTTTACGCTTATGAGTAATAATTTTTTCGAGTATAGTCATTTGTATAAGTTATCGTGAAGAGATGATCTCGGAAATTCCGATTTATTAAGTATTTATTACAATTGCTAGCATTCCTGAATACTTTTAATTGGTGTTATAATCATCCAGAATATTTTACCATATAACGTCCTTTGATTAGTTCACCAATTTCCGTAGAGCTGCTAAAGCTTTTCCACTCAAAAGTGATGATTCCGCTTCTGCAATGCAGTCTTTAATAGATTGAAAGGGCTTAATGGTATGAATCGCTACACCAGCATTAGCTGTTACGACATGGTTCTGAGACTCTGTCCCTTTCCCTTCTAACACATCTACGAAGATCTTAGCAGCAGAAGGTACATCATTACCACCATAAATGGACGCTTGAGTCAGAGTTGGTTTTCCCAGGTCAGAGGGCCGAAGCAAACGCTCTCCGTTGTTATTACGAAGTTTAAAGTCACCAGTGAGGGAAATTTCATCGTATCCATCCATTGCATAGACGATAGAGAATTTTCGATCTGTTTGCTGAAGA
>CBDUIU010000078.1:0-10604 GCA_965367335.1 uncultured Saprospiraceae bacterium | reverse complement strand
AGCACTTTCTCCAGGGTGAAGCATACCGTATAATTGGGCGACCTTCATGTCCAAATCAGCAATGATCGGAAAATCAAGATAGACATTTGTCTTTTCCCTAACATTATTCACCCATGCAAGGTGCGAGTGGATGCTATCAATACTCAGGCCAATCAGTTTCGTGTTTCGTTGGGCAAACCAATCTTTGTCCAGAGCGAAAGCTGACATTTCGGTCGTACATACGGGTGTGAAATCAGCTGGGTGGGAAAAGAGGATCGCCCAACTGTCTTTGGTATGTTCAGAGAAAGTCATTTTACCGGTAGTAGTAACTGCCGTAAAATCTGGTGCTTGATCCCCAATACGGGGCATGTAATTACCTTGGGTATGTTCCATTTCTTTGATGTTTTATTGAATGATTAAACGGTTTGCAAGTAAGCTTTTTTTATAGCACTTAACAGTGATACTTGTCACTTATGCAGTTAATTTTTATAACCTTTTCGAATGGAAAATTTTTCACTGATTTCATCAAAAGTCTTCCAGGATAAAATCTGCTGCCATTTGCGCATGTAGGTCTGTTGTTGCTAACAAGGGAAGCTCGAAATCTTCTTGCTTGAGTAGTAAGGGAAGTTCCGTACATCCGAGGATAATCCCTTCAGCCCCACGTGCTCTCAACAGGTCCATTTGCAGTAGGAAAAAATTTTTGGCAGCCTCGGTAAATTTTCCCTGTGTCAGTTCTTTTGAAACATAATGGTGTGACTGTTCAATAAATTCACCCTTAGGAATGATGGTTTCTATTTCGAAATGCTCCTGTAAGTAGGATTGGATAAAATCTCCGGTCATTGTAGGTTTGTTGCCCAATAACCCCAGTTTTCGTAAGCCTTGGTTTTTGGCAGCTTTTCCGGTAGCTTCAGCAATATGCAGGATAGGAATATTAATTTTTGGTTTTACAAAGGGATAGACCAGATGAGGCGTATTCGCACAGATGATGATTGCCTCTGCACCGGCCTGCTCAAGCGTTCTGGCTACCTTGAGGTATTCATTATTGATTTGCGTTTTATTTCCCCCTCTCATTAATTCGATATTGAGGCTATACAGGAGCAGGGGAGGGTTGCCCTGGCTACCAATACGTTTACTCACCAGCTCATTGATGAGGCGATAGTACACAATGGTAGAGTGCCATGAAGTTCCACCGATCAATCCTATTTTTCTCATTTTTATGTAATTAATGAAGAAGAAGTTATTAGAAAAAAAATTAGGGATTTAGAGCAAGTCGGATAAGTATGACTTTCCAACTAACAGATCTAATCCCTAATCTAATCCAACCTTTACAACAATAAAATCTTTATTTTTTTACGGTTAAGTGTTATAATTGAGATTATCAACCTTTAAAAGAACTAAGGACCATCTCAGGGATAGCCCTTAGATAGGAAAAGGAAAATAATGCGAATTATTCTATCGTGAGTCATTTCGACATTCAGCTTATGAAGCGCTCAACTACTGTAGTGACTCCTGTTCTTTATTTTGAATAACTCAAAGATAGGGTAGAGGATGATAAGGGTATGTGAAATGGATCACAGAAAAAAGTGATTTTCGTCAATATCCTGTTATTTAAAGGCCAGGTGCGTAGGCCGTTCATCTGCTCAATGTTTATGTTCGCCTTCCTCACTGCGTTGTTGTTGTTGGATTGGACGATTATTGCTTTGATATCTTTTCCGGTAATGTTCAATTTGTTGACGGGATAAGGTGATGGGGTTTTTTAATACCAGCCATTCAACACCTTCGCTACAAGGAGGAGTCGTGAGTGAACCGGTATAATGAAATAAGGTCTTATCCTTTGGTAAGAGGCGGGAAAAGTCATGGGGTGTAGAAAGGTAAATATGCTTCAGCGAATCTTCCTGCAAAGCCTTCCAGACCAGAGCTAATTCCTCATTCCTCTTTCCAATTTTGATAAAAACGGCAATGACGGCCAATTTTCCGGATGCATCTGTGTGAACTAAATGCATTTCCATAGGGTAGATGATCCCATCCACATGATGCTCGCTTGGTTCATGAAAGTGGATCTGTTGTAAGGTATATTCATGGCCATTTATCGTTATGGTATTTTTTTCTTCCGAAATTAATTGTACGGTATGGCAGTTATCGATCACGTCAATTGGCGAAGGTTGATAGTGAAAAACTAGCAGTTTTTCTGGGTTTTCCTGAATTGAACTACTTTCGATACTTATTGGGGATTGAAACAGACCTTTGCCACATTGCCAGTAATCAGGTGATATTTTAGCCCAATGCTCCGGGGAAGCCTTACCCGTATATCCCCAGCGAGGGACTTGTGTTGATTTACTGATTTTTCTTTTAGGTGATTGTTTATTTAGCTTATTTTTACTCATAATAAATAGACACAGCGTTAATAAAAAGCGGAGGATAATTACAATAAATTTTGATTTGGTTCCTGT
The DNA here is from genome assembly GCA_965367335.1 of uncultured Saprospiraceae bacterium. Taxonomy (GTDB): domain Bacteria; phylum Bacteroidota; class Bacteroidia; order Chitinophagales; family Saprospiraceae; genus CBDUIU01. Next base: position 8,175 of record CBDUIU010000078.1, on the reverse strand, counting down.
CCTCAAAATTAAAAGGAAGAGTTGAGACCATGCGTGACTTAGATCACATCTGACAGTTGAAAGAGATCAGGTCTTTTTAAATTTTTTTACAAATCAATTGTTGCATGTTAATGAATAATGGAATAATTTTGGCATTTGGAAAAATTATAATGAATAAGCATAGCAAAATACTGAGTTATTTATTTCTTGGAACACTTTGGGTTTTCCAGCTCAATGCTGTTGTTGCATTTCATTACAGTAATGACGACCAATTTTATTTTCCAACCTCAAAAGAGAGCCTAATCGATGAATTAGGCTATGAAAATCAACAATTTATTGACGTTGATGGTGAACGTCCTTTTGATAAGAGTCCGTATGAATTTGAAGAGGGAAAGGAAGAAAGTGAGGAGGATCATAAATTCCACGTTAGTTTTCTGAGATTTACTTCTATAGATTCCTATAAACAACCCATCTCAGGGCCATATCAGGTTCCTGTTGTTTTCGCTCTCCAACCAAAGAGATACCTGCTCTTTAATCGTTTAAAGATAGATTGTTAAGTTTTTTCCTATAATCAAGTTTGGTTTTTCATCCAGTAGCAATTATCCAGTTGCTATTGAATAATGCCTATGTCTACGGGGTCCTCTCCGTTAGACCATCTGATTACTTTCTAATAAAAAACCTATTTAGACATGAATAATAAACGTGCGGTTCTTTCCACACCTAAAACGGGTTGGGAAGGGTTCAAAGAGAATTTTGCTAAAGATGCGACTGCTGGTTTTGTCGTATTCTTATTGGCATTACCATTGAGTTTGGGGATTGCATCGGCTTCCCAATTTCCTCCGATAATGGGGGTGGTGACCGCAATCATTGGAGGCTTGGTTGCCACCTTTTTTACGGGCTCCCAATTAGCCATTAAGGGTCCTGCTGCCGGATTAATCGTGATTGTAGCCGGAGCGGTTACCGAGTTTGGTGGCGGAGCTGAAGGGTGGCGACTTGCCTTAGGCGTGATGGTGGTGGCGGGAATTTTACAAATCCTGTTTGGCGTATTAAAATGGGGGAAATTTGTTGATATTTTTCCTTTGGCTGCGGTGCATGGAATGTTAGCCGCAATTGGTTTGATCATTATTGCCAAACAAATTCCAGTATTGCTCAATGTAAACCCGGAGTTGATGGCAGGCAAAGGGCCCTTAGAATTGTTTGCTGCCATACCGGAGTTTTTTGCAAACCTGGATCCTCAAGTGAGCATTATCGGGGGGGTAAGTTTAGCGATTATGCTGGGGTGGGGAATGATAAAACAACCCTTGTTGAAACAAATTCCTGCTCCTTTGCTGGTGTTGCTATTTGCTATTCCAATGGGTAGGTATATGAACCTGGCCACTGCTCCAGGCTATACTTTAGTAAAAGTAGGGAATATGGTAGAGCAGCTGGGTATCAATGTAAATTTTGGGGGCCTGTCTCATCCTGGCATTTTTGTAAAATATGTGATCATGGTAGCATTGGTTGGAAGTCTGGAAAGTCTTTTAACGATAAAAGCCATTGATTTACTTGATCCCTATAAAAGGAAATCTGATCCAAATAAAGACATGATAGCGATCGGTATCGCGAATACTTTGGCAGCAGTTGTGGGAGGGATTCCAATGATTTCCGAAGTAGCGAGAAGCTCCGCAAATGTTGCTCATGGTGGTCGCACCCGCTGGGCAAACTTTTTTCATGGGTTGTTTTTACTACTGTCTGCTCTCTTAGCCTACCAAGTATTGGAGATGATCCCCAATGCAGCGCTGGCAGCGATGATGGTTGCCGTAGGCATTAAGCTGGCTCATCCCAAGGAATTCATCCATACCTATAAAATTGGCTCCAAACAACTGGCCATTTTTATGACCACCATCTTCTTTACTTTGTTTGAGGATCTGTTGATTGGTATTGCCGCCGGTATGTTGTTGAAAGCCATTATTCATATTTTCAGAGGGGCACCGATCCAATCGCTTTTCAGTGCAGATATACAGGTCAAGGAACACAACGATGATATCACGATAAACCTGGGGGATGCTGCGGTTTTTACGAACTATTTGGCAATTAAAAATATATTAGATAAGCTGCCTAAAGGGAAAAAAGTCCGCATAGAAATTGGTGAAACCAAGTTGATTGACCATTCTGTGATGGAAAACCTACATCATTTTGAGGAAGCTTATAAAGCTAAAGGTGGTCAAGTTGAGTTAATTGGTTTAGAATACCTCACGCCCGCTTCTGATCATCCGCGGGCTGCCCGCCGTAGAAATGGATTATACGCTGAGAAACAAGAAAGCGCAATAAAAGAGGCAAACAACAAAAAAGTACATTTTGAGACATCCCACCTTTTGCATGTATTAAAACATTACCTCCCTACTCAGGCTGCTTTGAAAGATTTTGTCCACCATAACTCTTTGCATGCTTTGCAGGATAAGGAGTTTTTCAATGCGATTTTTACCGCCTCCAAGGTATTTGGGATTCAGGCCACGTTCAATCTCAATGAATATCGGAAGCTGTTCCAACAAGGTCGTATCAAAGCAGAAATTATTGACCGGGTGATTATTAATGCTAAAGGAAATGAAAAGCTGAATGACTGGAAACAAAAAATGTTTGAGGGAAAATACGAGCATCGCTACCAACCCCGCATAGGTCAATTAAGGGCACAATGGAAAGAACAGTATCAATTTAATTTAGATGACCGCGTGCAACCCTTGTTGTTCCGGATCATTAGTAGTTACCTGGATCAAGGCATTGCTTTAAAACACTTTCCATTCGAGAACACCGGATTGATCAATGCCCTTCGAACGCTCGAGGAAAACAGTTTTGTGAGTTTCTTTCAATCAAAACGAGCCAGGAAACTTTTGTTTGCTGAAGACTTAAGCATGGGTAAATTGTTAAAGATTGTTGTTGGTAAAGAAGCCTACTTTGAACAGTATGTTTACGACCAACAATTCGCACACAAGGGTTGGAGCGGTATTATCAACGCGATTGAGGACAACCCCGGGACTTTGCTATATCAGAAAGAAATTAGTCTGCGCGAATTCATCATGCTGGAATTACTGCTGGAAATTGATGCGCTGGATAAGGCCTTTGGGGTGGACTGGAGTCCGCTTGCCGAAGGTGTGATTTCTCCACCACAAAATTACTTTGCCACAGTTCGAACCGGTGAGATGGAAGCGGTCTTACAGCTTTGGCAGGAAGCATTTGAATGGGACTATTACGATGAAGTTTTGAGTGCCGTAGGTCATTTGGCAAAGCAACCTCGGGTACCTAAAAAGGACAATCCCAGCTTTCAGTCTATGTTTTGTGTGGATGACCGGGAGTGTTCGATCAGAAGACATATTGAATATGTTGATCCGCATAGTGAAACATTTGGAGCGCCGGGCTATTATGGGGCCGCAATTTATTTCCAACCTTACGGGAGTAAGTTTTATGAGAAAAACTGTCCGGTGGCGATCACTCCGAAACATTTGATCAAAGAAATTGAGGTCAGTAAAGAAAGAGGAAACGAGATCTTCCATCATAAACATTCCCACACGTTTTTCCGTGGGCTGATGTACTCGTTGTCTCTGGGCTTGGTGGCGAGTGTTCGGATGCTTTCCGATTTGTTCCGGCCAAAAATGCGGGCAGATATTGCGGATGCTTTCGCTCATATGGATATGAACGGTAAACTGCAAATTGAATGTACGGATCCGAATCAGCTGGAAAATGGTTTACAGTTGGGTTACACCGTGGAAGAGATGGCGGAGATTGTCGAAACGCTACTGCGGGGCATCGGATTGACGGATGATTTCACGGATGTGGTTTATGTCGTAGCACATGGTAGTAGCAGCGCAAATAATCCGCACCACGGTGCACATGATTGTGGTGCCTGTAGTGGGCGGCCCGGCGCTCCCAATGCCAGGGTTTTTGCATTTATGGCCAACCATGAAAAAGTGAGATTGATTTTAGAGACCCGGGGAATGACGATTCCGCCAACAACGCAATTCCTGGCAGCGATGCACGATACGGCTAGTGATGAAATAGGGTATTATGATGAGAAAATTTTATCACCCCGGAACCTGCAAAAACATCAGGAGCATGTGAAGGTAATAGAAAAAGCACTAGACTTGAATGCCAAAGAGAGAGCAAGGAGGTTTGCTTCAATTAATATCAATCAAGACCTTAAGAAGATCAGGAAAGCTATTAAAGCTCGCTCGGTGTCTTACTTCGAACCACGGCCTGAATTAGGGCACGGGACCAATGCACTTTGTTTCGTTGGTAGTCGGGAAATGATGAAAGGCTTATTCCTTGACCGAAGAGCTTTTCTCCAGTCTTATGATTATAGAAATGATCCTGAAGGAGAAGTGTTAGCTCAGGTCTTGGGGCCACTTCCGGCAGTTTGTGGAGGGATCAACCTGGAGTACTATTTTTCCAGAATGGACATTGAAAAAATGGGAGCGGGTACCAAGCTGCCACATAATGTAGTCGGGCTGATTGGCGTGGCTAATAGTAGCGATGGTGATTTGAGACCGGGACTGCCACTGCAAATGATTGAGAACCATGATCCCGTGCGATTACTGATGATGGTGGAGCATCGACCTGAAGTTATATTAAAAGTCCTCAAAGCCTCTAAAGCGATGTATGACTGGTTTGATTTAGGTTGGCTACACCTAGTGGCTGTATCTCCGGTCAATGGAGAACTATACTATTTCAAAAATGGAGAATTTGTATCCTATACGCCCTTAAAAGCAGTATCCGAAGTGGAGAATATTCATGACATCATGGAATATCATCCGGAAATGGAAAGCAACTATATTTTAGATGCTACGAAAGAAAATATACCCGTTCACATTTATAAAAATAAGCAATAATGAATCAGATCCTTCCAATTCTGTTAATCGCTCCTTTGATAGCACTGTTGATTGGTTTTTATTTTTCCAATAAACAGGAGCGCCCTATTTTTTGGTCAGCAGCTGTCGGAGTGGGAATTAATTTGCTGGCCTTGCTGACCATTATGGTGTTATGGTTTCAAGGGGGCATGGAACCGGTTTTTGTGAAGGGGCCGGTTTTGTACCATACGGCAGAAACCGAGTTTTCCATCAGTTTATACCTGGATGGTTTTTCCTTGACTTACCTATTTGTCTCTACCTTTTTATCTGGCGTAATTTTAATGTTTAGCAAATATTATATTCACCGGGAAAAGGGCTATAAACGATTTTTCAACAACTTCAAGTTTTTCTATTTTGGATTGATGATGGTGTTGTTAGCCGGAAACCTGGAGACCCTTTTCATCGGTTGGGAAGTATTAGGTGTAACCTCATTTTTCTTAATTGGATTTTATAGAGAAAGGTATCTGCCTGTAAAAAATGCGCTAAAAGTAGTTTCGCTTTACCGGGTAGCTGATATTGCTTTATTATTGGGTATTTGGGTATGTCATCACTATTTTGGACATAGTATCAATTTTGCGGAAGTCAGTGGATTAGATAACGCCCAGCCGCACATTATGGCGCATGGATTTTATGAATTTTTTATCCCTTCCTTATTTCTATTGGCTGCGATGGTTAAGTCTGCCCAAGTACCATTTTCTTCCTGGTTACCCAGAGCGATGGAGGGCCCGACGACTTCAAGTGCCATTTTTTATGGCTCCCTGTCGGTACATATCGGGGTGTTTTTATTGATTCGCACCGCGCCGTTTTGGGAAGCGAACTTGATTTTTCATTTTATCATTGGTACTGTTGGGCTGCTTACTTGTATCATGGCAACAATTACGGCCAGCGTTCAATCTACCATTAAGACGCAGATTGCCTATTCTTCCATCGCCCAGATTGGGTTGATGTTTATAGAAGTAGCTTTAGGCTTATATTGGCTGGCGGTATTCCATTTTGCCTGTAATGCTCTGTTGAGAAGCTATCAGTTATTGGTTTCACCATCCGTATTGAGTTACCGGATTCACGACCAGCTCTTTCATTTTCATCCACCTGAGACGGAAGGCTTCTGGAATAAAATGAAGTTGTCATTTTATGTGCTCGGGATCAAAGAGTTTAATTTGGATAATTTTATGTTCCGGTATTTGTGGAGTCCTTTGAAGGCTGTCGGAAGGCGATTTGAATTTTTAGGAGACAGGGCCACTTATATTATGGCACTTCCCGTGTTTTTTATGGGCTTATATGCTGTTTTCCACAAGGAAATGTTGCCGGAATGGTCACTTCGGTTTTTACCTGAACTATTTGCAATCGCGGGGCTATTATTCATATTTAAAGCATTTGTGGAACGCAAGTCCGCATTAAATGCCTGGGTACTAGTCGTTGTTAATCAGCTTTATCAGGCATTAGCATTCAGTTTTAACGATGATTTTGATTTCAATCAGGTCTATTTGTATTTAAGCGGAATATCCATTTCCATGCTTATTGGAATTTGGGCTATAAACAGACTGAAAAGCCGGAATGAATCAGTCACGCTTAATCAATTTCATGGCCATTCCTATGAGTACCCCAGAATTGCTTTTATTTTTGTTATTGCTTGTTTAGGCTTGGCCGGCTTCCCGATTACCCCCACTTTTATTGGAGAAGATCTGATGTTGGGACACATCAATGAGAATCAATTTCCCTTACTAATATTGATTGTACTCAACCTCATCCTGGATGGGCTGGTCATCTTCCGTATTTATTCAAGGCTATTTCTCGGGCAACACAAAAAGGGGTACCACGAATTTGCTTACCGCTCTTCGTAAGACAAATCCTGGTCAAGATTCAATAGAAATTAGGTTTTATTCTCATATACGTTATTGGCGGAGTGGCTTGATCTACTTCGCCAATTTTTTTTCCTTAAAGCGATAAAGTGATCTGTGATAGTTGATTTTGTTGATGCCGCATTATTCTTTTTTATACGAAAAACCTATAATAAGGTGGGGAAGTGTGATTTTTTTTCTTTTTTTGCATCGACCCAATGGGGTAGGTGATAAGAAGCCAGGCAATTTATTGGTAACACCAATTTGTCTAACTACTTACCGAACAAAAATGCATTAAGTGGGTTTATATACCTACAAATTTTATCACACTTTTTAAAAACTGAATATCACATGGCAGAAACGATCAAAGGATTAATTGATGGCAATATCAAATGGGTAAAAGAAACACTAAAACAGTCTCCGGATTTCTTTGAAAAATTATCTAAGGGACAATCTCCCAAGTTTTTGTGGATCGGGTGTGCAGATAGCCGGGTTCCAGCAACGGAAATTACCGATGCCATGCCGGGTTCCATCTTTGTACAACGCAACATCGCTAACATGGTTATCCATACGGATTCTAATCTCCTGAGTGTGGTCAACTATGCGGTTAAGGTGCTAAAAGTAAAACACATCATTGTCTGTGGGCACTATGGTTGTGGCGGGGTTAAAGCTGCTATGAGCAATGAGAAATTTGGCTTCCTTGATAACTGGCTGATGCACATCAAAGATGTTTACCGCTTACACGAAAAAGAATTAGATAGTATAGAGGATGAGGACAAACGCTTTGACCGGTACGTAGAACTCAATATTCAGGAACAAATCAGTAACCTGGGAAAGGTTTCTTTTATTCAGGAAGAATGGGATGAAGGAGAGTTCCCTTATATCCACGGCTGGGTTTATAGTCTAAAGGATGGATTATTGAAAGATCTGAATCTGACAATCAACTCTAATAAAGACCTGGAGAAAGTATATCAGTATTCTAAAAAATAGGTAGAAGGAATATTAAACTTTAATTGATCGGTTCAATAACTGGTCTCATCCATCTTCACCTTTCCAGCAAAGGTTTTGTAAACAAAGAAGGTATACCCAGCTACCAGGGGAATACCTATGGCTGCAAAGGTCAACATAATGCCCAACGACTTTTCCGATGATGCAGCATTATAAACCGTGATGTTGTAGGCAGGGTCAATGGTAGATAAAATGAGGACGGGATAAAGCTCAATGGCTACTAGTATTAACAACATACTAACGGTGATGGAGCTAAAGATGAAAGCCAGTTTGAACCGACGTTTTCTGGCTAGCCTGGGAATATTAGCAATACTTAGAAATGCCAGGAGGGGAAAAATGAACAACTGTGGCTGGCTCTTAAAGTCATCAGATAAATGAGGAATATAAATGAGGGTATACAGGGTGGTGATGCCAAAGGAAGTGATGAAGAAAATGATGCCACTTTTCAGTAAAATGGTCAGCTTGGCAAACAA
>CBDUIU010000077.1:0-10613 GCA_965367335.1 uncultured Saprospiraceae bacterium | reverse complement strand
GTCCCATCCGGAAACTCCTGCTCCAACTTCACCACCATACTATCTTCCACTCCCCTTCCCAAATTCACCACATCAAAGGCAATTTCAAAACTATCCAGCTGTGTACTCACCACTCCCGGTTCAAACTTCACCGATCCCGCATCAACCACATAATCCGGTCCGGGAGCTGGATTTAGCCGTAGGGCTGGATCTCCGTGGATCGTAAACTGCTGGATCATCTCCTGGGTAATCGAACTGTTGGAATTATTGAATTGCTGGATCGTGGCTCTTAATATCTCGGCAATTGAGGCACCGTAATATTCTCCTCCAGCTTTGCGATAGTAGTCTTGCATGAAAGTGCTCAGGGTAGAAACAAATCCTGTTCCTGTAGCTGCCCCAAAAGCGATGGCGGCTTTATCTTCGTAAAATAGGAAGCGCTCGCTAACACCAACGGAGGGAGTATGAATGTTTCCGGAGTAACAGCCCAGCGATACCATAAAAGGATACTTGCCGAAGTTGTTGTAGTTCTCCGGGTTATCAATGTTAAAGTCAAAGGTGCCGACACCGGAGTGACCAAAAAAGGTGATCATTGATACGCCGTCATTGATTAGATCGAAGATGCGCTCTGAGGTGGAGATCTGTACCGGGTCCGTACTGGTTTTGTAAAATGAGGTAACCTCGGCTCCAAAGTCATTGTTTTCAATGATATTTTCCATCACACCAAGGCTGTTAGCAATGGTCACTTGTTCATTAGTGCCACCACCGCTGAGGTGCATGATGTTTTTCATCCAGGATTTTTCTTCAATGGTTTGGCCTGCGTTGCTAACAGTGTTTTCGAGGTCTTTGATTTTTTTCAGGTAGATGCGAATATCATCTGGTGTGGAGGCAGCTAATCGACCTACCGGTAACACCGGAATATTACTGTTATTCGCTGCAACTAAGAGGTTATCTGACCCGGGATAGCCATAGGTGGGGATATAATATGAAGCATTCTGTGGCAAGCTTAATTCTGCCGCAGTACGGGCAAAAGGATATTCTCGTCCTTTGCCCATGATCAATAGGTATTTAGCTGCGGTCCATTCCTGCTTGATATACTGAGCAAAATTGCGAACAGAAAGCGGATGTCGGTTAAGACCGTACGCAAATTGATCATAAAGTTGGGTGATATCTAAGATTTTAGTCGTGAATCCTCCTCCTTGAATACTAGCGCGATAATTGGCGTATTGCTGCACATAATTATTTCCATTTCCATCATTATAGAGTGCCGGATGTGAGATGATTATATAGTCGGTAGTGTTATCATTACTAAGATCAGAAAAATTAACTGCTTTGATTTTGGCTGGAGCTTGGTAGCCTTGGTTTTGGCTGTAGAGAAAAAGATCACGATCTCCACTTGCTGTTGGTAAAGCAATTTTTAAAAGATTTCCGTCTACCTTTCCGGACACCCGCATTTCATTGCTGAGGTCATAAATTATCGGAGCCCCTCCCCCATTTTCAAAGTTTTGTATTTCAATATACCTACGTCCATTGGCATTGCCTAAACTAAAACGCATTTGATTTTTCCCAGAAAAGTCAAAGTTGCGAGGATAGATCAGGTGTACATTGGCCAGGGCATTTTTATCACCATCAGCCAGGCTCTCCGTACGAATGGTCGCCTTGGAAGCAATATCAGCGGTAGGTATTTCAAACTCATATTGTTTCACGGCATAGCCATTAAAATTTTCATTACTCTTTTCCACCCCATTTACCTTTACCACCAATTGATGATTGTATTCTTTCGTACCTACGCGTAACCGGATTTTTGCATTTGGTCCAGTACTTAATGCTGCTTGTGGTTCAATGATCGCTTCGTTATTGACATTGTAGTTGGTCGCAAATCCTTCTACATTTCCATAGGTAGACACAGAGTTTCCGTATCTTGGATTTTTAATCTCCTGGAATTTTTCGGTAAATAAAACACTTTGATCTATCCAACAATATGCTTCAGCTCCAGGTAAATTATTCAGGTCAGTGACTGAGCTGGAATAGCGCAAATTATTGTTGCCATCGTTCCAGGTCAGAAAATAAGCAGAAGTGTCGTTGTACAGACTATAATCCGGGTTCAACATTTCCGCATCCGGGTTTTTAAAGAATTCGCGGTCCAGCTCACTGCGATTTTTCCGACCAAAAAATTCGATAAAATCACTCTGCCCAAGGCTACCCGTCTGGCTCACAAAAAGTGGATGCTCCTCCCCTAGCAAAAACAACTGAAATTGTCGACCTTCGATTGTGTTCACCGGCACACCAGTGTCAAGAAGTTGCTGATAGGTCAATCGATATACACCATCTTTAGCGATTTGTAGCTTAAAATAAGATTGGTCATTGCGAATCCATTCGTGGCCAAACTGACCGTTACTCATCTGTGCGGTAGAAACACTGCTAGACAATACAAGGAAAAGCAAGGGAAGTATAAGATATTTCATATTTGGATTTGCTGTAGTGTTTGTTTGGATGATGATATATGTAAATTACTACAAATATCAAAAATTAAACCGTTTTCATTAATTGAAATCCTTATGAATAGACAAAGATGCTGACTGGAAAAGTACTAAAAAGATAAAACAATCAAGAAGCATTCATCTAATGATGAATTATCCATTGATGAGTAAAACAGGTTGTTCTTACTATAGTTTTATTCAGATATCATTTTTTAGTCTGGAGATGGTCGATTCTCAAACGCTAAAATGAACCACAAAGGCTCCATTTCTAGATATAAATGAGCGTTGATTTAATAGACTATCCAGCAGACGCTACATTTCGTTCATTTTTCCACCATTGTTGACACTCATGCAATACCTTATCCTCAATGGCTTTTCGGTATTTTTCCGGATTAAAATTAGTATCGACTTTGGCAAAGGCCTGTTTGTAATCGTCATGCACCTGTTGAAGGATTTTCAGGTATTTTTCTGCATGTTGTTTTTTGAAAAAATCGAGATCAAAATGACCAATACTCGTCTCCTGAAGATGATCCTGGATTTGAATAACAGCACTATCGCTTAGCCGTTTATCCAATTCCTTCTCCGGAAGAGACTTGCGACGCTCAATGACCAATTCTACCAAATGGGCATGCAGACCTGATTCGGTGAGTCGTCCATTTTTCCACCAGGTAACAAAAGCACCAGCTTGTTTAGGACCCTTTACCGTAGTTTTATCGGAGAAAAATTTCCATAATAACCGAACGTAAATGTCTTCAAAGCCTAGTAAGGGTTGATAATTAAATTTGTTGTGGGTAAAAATCTGCTTAAGGATAAAACTATGGTTGACGCCTTTCGATTTGAGAAACTCAAATGCTTGTTGCCGGGCATAGGGTAAGGAGTGAGGCCCCGTGATGTGGCTATTGTCTGCAACGTCTCCCCCACCCTCTACGGTTTTAAGGAGTTGGATTTCGTGTCGGTTCTTAGGTTCGTTTTCATAGATATAAAACTTTAAACTAAGAATCTTTTTACGATCTTTTCTCGCTGGAACAAACTCAAAACGAATATCCGTATTCTTCTTTATTTCTCTTTGTGAAGGAAGTAATACCCACCGTTTAAACTCATAATATTTTGGGTATTTATCTTCAATTCCGAGATAAAATTTAACCTTATCAACGGTCAATTCGCACTCTCCTTTGAACTGGTATCGCTTCAAAACTTCATATAAGCGGACTGCATTTGCACTCAGGTATACGATATTTGAAATATTATACCGTGTAAAATGTTCCTTTAACTGAAGCAAATATTCACGTAATTTTACGGATAAAGAAAAGGTAAAAATGTCGGTCTCTGTATCATGTTCCATATGTTGGAGCCAAACAGATTTACCAACTACACTTCCTCTTTCGTATATAATTGGTTCACTATTTAACTTATCCATTAAGACAAAGACTTCCGATTTATTTGCAATTCGTCGTTTCCCGTCAAAGTTGATTATCTTTTCAATTTCGGAATAATGCATTCGATAATCACTAAAGTTGGTATCACTTTGTGAAATTTTAGAGATGAGATAAAGGACAAAAAACTGTTCCCGGCTATTTAATTTATAGCTGGTCTCTATCAGTTTATTATGCTTAACGATCGGCATACTGTCGTAATTGAAAGATGATAAATGAATAAATAGCTAATGCTAATAAGCCTTTACTATAAATCACATGATGTTATGATCCAATAGAACTATCATGACTATACAAACTTACGACAAAAGCGTAAAGAGTAATGCAAAATATTTACGCTTTTTACTAACAATCTACTGGGAAATTAATTTGATGCTATTCTACGTCATTTGATGTATTTCTACGCTTTAGATCGATGTATTTCTACGTTTTTGATGTACTTCTACGTTTTATTTGATGTTTTTCTACGCTTTTACTATAAATAAGGCATCAAGGAAAGCTTTAAGGAGGGGCAAAACAGATGTAATTCTACGCCATTTGATGTTTTTCTACGCTTTCTGAAGATGTATTCCTACGTAATTGATGTAATTCTACTTTTTTTGATGCATTTCTACGGTTTTGATGCCGTGCTACGGTTTTTAATGTAATTCTACGTTATTCGGATGTAGGCTTACGCTATTATGAAGTATTTCTACGCTTTTAGGAGATGTAATTCTACGGTTTTGTGATGTAAGCTTACGCTATAGTGAAGTATCTCTACGGTTTTAGCCGCTGAAAGCCCCATAAACAGGGCGTTTTGGCTAGCCTTAAATAAGAAAGTATTAAACTATATCAAGTAATCTATAAAAACACTTAAGAGAATAATAAGTGTTTTTATAAAGATCTTTTTTCTCTAAGTATAAAAAACATAATTAATTATTCCGCTCACGATCATTTTAAGCCTTTCTGAACGATTTTCACACAGTTTGTTGAACAGGAGCCCGGTTTTTCAAAAAAAACGCGCTGAAATCAAAAAAAATGTTTTGTTATGCTGTTCTGTGTTTCAGTATTTACTGAAATCAGTAAATTATTTGATTCAAATTGATGTATTTCTACGGTTTTATGTAGCATCTCTACGCTTTTAGGGCTTTTTATGGTTATTTGACGTCTTTCGCTTCAGGCTCATTTTATTTCATCTAATCTTTTGATCAAGCACCTGCCCTATGTCCCTTTCTCTACGCTTTATCATTTTTTATTAACCAGGATGCTGATTTCTGTGAATACGGATTTCCTTGTTTCAGTATTTCCGTAATTACTGAAATGTAAGCTGATGTAATAGGATAAGGAAATACAGATTTACAGATATGCTGAAATCCTTAATTTCGTATTTAAAGAAATCAGTATTTGAGTAGATACGTTTTTCAGTATTTACGACTATACGGATTTCAGTATATCATCATTTCAGTGTTTACGCTTTTACGAGTTTCCTTGTTACCGTATTCCCTTATATCCGTGTTTACGTTTTTACTGCTTATCGTATTTCCTTATATCCGTGAATACGGGTTTCCGGATTTTCGTGAACACAGAAATACGATTCTACGGATATACAGAAATACAGAAATCTTTAAAGTCGTAAATCTTTGTTGCAGTTTTTCCGTAAAGTCGTATATTCGTGTTTCCGTAATAGTAGAAACTATAAAAGCGTAGAAAAACATCAGATGTTAAGCGTCTACGATTAAATTCAGTATTTACTGATTTACGGAAATACGGAAATTAAATAAACTATTAAGAAACACTATGATTATTTCAGTCGCCAGTCTTAAGGGGGGAGTAGGCAAATCCACCATTTCACAAAACCTTGCTGTTTGTTTTTCCCACATGGGTTATCGCGTTGCCATCGTCGATACCGATACTAATGCTAGCTCAGTCCATTGGTCAGGTTTACGGGATGAAGATCTTCCAAATATTATGGTTGTAGGTCTAACTGAAAGCGATGCGCTTCGTAAAAATATCAAGCAGCTGCAGCAGGATTATGACATCATTCTTATTGATGGTCGTCCTTCTTTGTCAAAACTTGTCACAACTATTATAATGATGGGCGACCTGGTCCTCATACCCATACGCCCTAGTGGCTTTGATATCTGGGCTACTGAGAAGTTTATCGATAATTATGAAGAAGCCAAATCACTTAAAGGGGAGGTGCGGGCCCATTTTGTTCTTAATGAATACAACGAGAGTGTCAATCTTAATCGGGATATAAAAAATGCCTTGGTTGAGTTGGAGATCAAACCGCTGAATTCCACTGTCCGGAGTCGCATCGCTTATGGTGAGGCTAGTGTAATGGGGCTCGGGGTTTATGAATACAAGGATAATAAAGCCAAGAAGGAGGCAACACAGCTGGCCAATGAAGTGCTGCAAATATTGCAGGAATTGTAATCATGAAGTGCCAAAACTAAGTGATGGATCACAGCGCGAACAACTAAAGTTAAATACTCAATTTAATACGATATATCATGGCGAAAAAATCATTTAACATCAGCTCAACTCTCAGCAAGAATAAGTTAGAAAAGGAACCTACTCCCGAGCTCGCAAAAAAAATCCCGCTTCCGAAAAAGCCAAAAGACGTTGAAGAACTGAAAGAAAAAGTAGAGGCAGTTCATGCTGGCAACAGTAATCCGACTCCCGTTGTTACAAAAGCACCAGAGCAACCCAAAGTAGTTAAACCTCGTAAAAAAACAGTAACTCAACTGAAGGAGGAACAACCGGAGAAATTGGTTCGCCTGACCATTGACACTCCTGAGGTGATGCATAAACGGTTAAAGATTAAGTCCATAGAAATGGGTATAAGTATGAGGGACTATATTTTACGCTTGATAGAAAAAGATTTAGCGAAGAAGTAAAGAATAAGCGCTTACATATGTTTTGGCTTGTAATCACTGGTTTCCGTGTTTCCGTAAATCAGTAAATACTGAATTTTGCTATAACCATTTTTAGAACCCATGCACAATAAAGAAGATCACCCGACAAAAGAAGAATGGGCTTTGCGTTTAAAAAATGATCCTGAGGGGACAATCTCTCATTTGTTCCGGGATTACTATCCCTACTTATATCGGTCTGCTTACCGAGTTATTCCAGATAGTAAAATCGCAGAAGATCTAGTGCAGGATGTTTTTTACGAACTATGGCGAAAGCGGGATCATTTAAAGATCAATATTTCTATCAATGCCTACTTAAAACGAGCTGTTGTTAATAAAGCGTTGAATTACATCAGAGATCAGAAAATAAAGCCAGAAGGGGAGGAGGGCTTGGTAAAAATTAATGACACACAACTCAATCCGCTGCAAGTAGTAGAATTAAGTGAATTAGAGCAAAGAATACATCAAGCGATCAAAGCGCTACCAGAACGTTGTCGTCTTGTTTTTTCTCTAAGCCGTTTTGAAGAAATGACTTACCAGGAAATTGCTGATCAACTAGGTGTATCTATTAAAACCGTAGAGCATCAGATTTCTAAGGCATTGAAGTTGTTAAGACAAGTAATAGACAAATCGGCGACAAATCTCTTGATCTTAGGTGTTTTTCACCTCTTTTCCCTATTATTATGATGTAAAAGGGTAGGGGGGTATTGAAAAATTGGTGTCTATCAAAGTATACACCTGTAATAGTTGCAGAATAAGAGTATTCCAGGTTCACAGCATATTACAATCCTAACAAATAGCTAAATTCACTAAGCGTACTGTAATGAAGCAAAAGTATTTTGAGTTATTGCGCAGAAAACAAATGGGACTGATCTCACCTTCAGAGGATCAAGAGCTCCGTCAGTGGAAACAAGCCGACAAGGAGAATCAATCTAATGCGAATGCAATGGAGCAAATTTGGCAGTTATCTGAGCAATTTGGATCAGAAATACAGCCAAATACAGAGCGCGCATTAGGTCGATTACTAAACCGAATAAAGGAGGAACAACAAGAATCAGAAACGATCAGCCCTGCTAATATCCGCCCCTTACGTCGGCAACTTAGTTGGATTGCAGTTGCTGCGTGTTTACTATTGGCTGTTGGTTTTGGTTGGCAAATTTGGAGCAACAGTGCCAGCGCCCCCCAATGGGCAGTAATCAATACCCAAATGGAAGATGCCCGATCCATTCAATTGGAGGATGGCACCAAAGTCTGGGTTAATAAGCAATCGACACTCAATTTTCCGCAAAATATCGCCAGTGCAGACCGTACGCTTTCCTTATTTGGTGAAGCATATTTTGAAGTGGCTCCGCAAAAAGACCGTCCTTTCGTCATTGAGTTGAATGGTGCTAAAGTAGAAGTACTCGGTACGGCCTTTAATGTACGTAGTTATCCCAACCGACCTGAGATTGAAGTGACGGTCAGTCATGGAAAAGTTCGTTTTACTTCATTTGAGACACAACAAAGCTGGGAATTGACCGCTAATGATCAAATTGTCTTTAATAGACAATCAGCAAAGGAAGAACTTAGAAAAGATGTTAACCTCTGGGCTTTAGCTTGGCAAACCAAAGAGCTTATCTTTGATCGTACGCCTCTTTCTTCGGTCTTACCAGTGATGGAGCGTTACTATGATATCTCCATTACGCTCGATAATCCCCAAATCGCAAATTGTAATTTTACTGCAAGTTTTAAAGAAGAATCAGCAGATCAGGTGCTTGCTGTGTTGGCTCGTAGTTTTGATCTGGAGCTGCAGAATCCTTCAGACGGACAGTATTTGCTTCGTGGTGGCAATAGCTGCGAATAAGTAAAAATCCAAAAATCGCAGGATTTTTTTATTTTAGGGGATAAAATTACCAATGAGAACCTTACTGTTACTGGTATGCCTGTTCTTAGGTGGAGTCCAGTCATCTTACGCCCAGGATATTTTATCCCGCAAAGTGACCTACAGTGTCATTGATGTCTCATTGGATGAGGCCCTCAGCCAGTTGAGTAAAACTGCCCGGATCAATATTGCCTATAATTCTGACCTGGTTGCCAACGAAAATCAGGTTACGCTTTCCGTCCGTTCTGCCACCATAAGCTCTATCCTAAATTTATTGTTGGAAGATACCCGTTTGCGGTATGAAGTCATTGGTCGACAAATTGTCTTGTATCGCTTTATCCCTTCTCCAAAGAAATATACCATTAGTGGTTTTATTACAGATGCTGTTACAGCTGAAAAATTAATCCTTGCCAATATTTTTGAGCCAACGTTAAAAAAAGGAAGTGTCAGTAATAATTACGGATTTTACAGTCTTACCCTGCCAGAAGGATCCATTAAATTACAGTTTTCTTATTTAGGTTATGAGACCTCAATTCATGAACTTGACTTGCGGAAGGATACTCGTTTAGATATTACACTAAATGCTTCTTTAACTTTAAAAGAAGTGATCATAAGAGCTCCTCAAATTGGTCAGTTTAATTATCAACCGGTTGGAAAAACCAATTTGATCGATAAGATGTTTCGCACCTTGCCTACCACTGGAGGAGAGGAAGACATTTTAAGTTATATTTATTTGTTACCGGGGGTGAACACAGGAGCCGATGGGGTAGGGGGGATTAATGTACGTGGAGGAAGTGATGACCAGAATCTGGTTTTACTAGATGAGGTACCAGTCTATAACCCAACTCACCTGGCCGGGATTTTTTCCGTATTTAATATCTCTGCGATCAAAAGTGCTAGTATCTATAAGGGCAATATCCCAGCTCGTTATGGAAATCGCTTATCCTCAGTAATTGATGTGCGTACCAAGGATGGGAATAAAAGAAATACTTCAGGGGAAGTGAACCTGGGTGCATTAGCCGCCCGGATCAGTTTAGAGGGGCCTATTATAAAAGACCAAACTTCTTACTTTGTATCCGGAAGGACTTCATTGTTAGGTTTATATGTTCGGCCTATTTCACGTAAAACAAAAGCGGATCGTGGTAATGAGGGAGAAAGCGATTACAAGTTCTACGATTTCAATGCTCGTGTTCATCACGTTTTTTCTGGTAAAGATGAATTATCAGTAAGTTTTTATCATGGACGGGATCATTACGATAATATTAATCAGTCACAACTCATTGACCAGGATACTTTTGTTGAGGATACGCTCCGGCAACGTTTGGTTTGGGGAAACACCCTGGCTAGTGTTCGCTGGAATCATTTGTTCGGCGATCGTTTATTTGCCAATACGACACTGTATTTCAGTACTTATGATTTTGAATCCGAAGACTTGCAAAATGCCAGTGTTCGATTTGATGGAAGTGATTTAGCTTTCACCTTTTATGATCTTCGGCGATTTAAATCCCGGATTAGTAGTTTGGGGGCAAAAATGTCTTTTGATTATGCGCATAATGCTAATCATTACATGCGGTTTGGCCTAGCCTATAGTCTGCATATTTTTAGCCCCGGAGCTGCCTTGTTTAACCAGTCAAACGTTGTAAGTAGAGATTCTTTTATTGCCCAGATCAATGCATTGGGTGGCCAGGACAATCCGAATATTAAAACCCCTGGGATAGATGCTTTTTGGGAAGATGAGATTCAAATTGGGACAAAATGGCGATTAGAGCCAGGGCTGCATTTCTCTTCCTGGTTATCTAAAGATCAAGCTTATTTTAACCTCCAACCCCGGCTGTTAATCAATTACCAATGGGGGACTAAAATGGGTACCTGGATTGCCTATGGTCGCCAATTTCAACCCATGCGCCGCTTATCTGCTTCGGGAATAAATTTACCTAATGATCTCTGGGTTCCGGCTACAAAACGTGTT
>CBDUIU010000076.1:0-10632 GCA_965367335.1 uncultured Saprospiraceae bacterium | reverse complement strand
CGCAAGCTAAAGCAACTCCTTGTGCATGATTACCTGCACTCGCACAGACGATTCCTGCGTTCCGTTCTTCTGCTATCAATCCCGACATGCAATGATAAGCACCACGAATTTTATAAGACCGGACTCGCTGAAGGTCTTCTCGCTTGAGCCATACTTTACAAGCATATTGTTGTGAAAGTAGTGAGTTCAGGCCCAGTGGTGTTTTGGTTATTACCTGCTTTAAATTAACACTGGCCCGGTAGATATTTTCTACCGAGACCAGTGATGTAATTTGTTTCTTTGGTGTAGTTGTCATCAAAACTATTTTAGACTTAGCTCTCCACCGTTTCATTTTCCGGGCGAAGACTACGCACTGCCTTTCCTGCCTGCCACATCTCAGACTCACGCAGCTCACGAAGTTCTTCATCTAATTTTTCGCGGTAGTCTGGTTGGCTATTGGTATCAATAGAACGTTGCGCTTCTTTTCCACTTGCTACACTATCGTATAGTTCATCAAAAACGGGTGCAACTGCATCGCGGAATTTGTTTTTCCAATCTAATGCTCCTCGCTGTGCGGTAGTTGAACAATTGGCATACATCCAATCCATTCCATTTTCAGCGACTAATGGCATTAGGCTTTGAGTTAGTTCCTCTACGGTTTCATTAAATGCTTCAGAAGGAGAATGGCCGCGTTTGCGTAAGACATTATATTGCGCCTCAAAAATTCCGGCAATGGCTCCCATTAAAGTACCACGCTCTCCAGTTAGATCACTATAAACTTCTTTTTGGAAATTTGTCTCAAATAAATAACCCGAGCCGATTCCAATTCCTAAGGCAATTACGCGTTCCCAGGCACGACCCGTTGCATCCTGAAAGATAGCGTAGCTGGAATTTAATCCCCGGCCTTCCAGGAATAGACGACGTAAGCTAGTGCCTGACCCTTTGGGAGCAACTAAAATCACATCAATCCCTGCAGGAGGAATAATCCCTGTTCTTTCTTTATAGGTAATTCCAAATCCGTGAGAAAAGTACAAAGCTTTTCCGGGAGTCAAATGAGGTTTAATATCATTCCATACTGCTATCTGAGCCGCATCCGACAGTAAATACTGAACAATATCTGCACGCTTAACTGCCTCTATGATTGGGAAGAGGGTCTCGCCGGGCACAAATCCATCTGCCACCGCTTTATCCCAGGAAGCAGATGGTTGTCTTTGACCAACAATAACATTGAAACCATTGTCTTTTAGGTTCAGAGCCTGTCCTGGCCCTTGCACACCGTAGCCAATAATGGCGATGGTTTCATTTTGAAGCACTTGACGCGCTTTGTTCAATGGGAATTCGTCTCTGGTTACGACATTTTCTTCTACACCTCCGAAGTTAATCTTTGCCATTTTTTTTTGAATTTATTTTTACTGAAAAATTTTACTGTTATGCTTATAAAGATTGTCCTTAATCATTGATCACGAATCGCTTTCGCGGGAGCCCATCTTTAAAGAGCTCAAGTATTTGTTTAACTGTTCCATTGGTTTGATGATGGCTACTCTGCCGGAACGTACAAATTCGTATATACCAATTTCGCGTAAATCATTTAACAAGGCTTCTGTCTCATTAGAATGTCCCGTTTTTTCAATGACGGTATACTCAGGTTCGATCGCAAGGATACGAGCATTATGGGATCGAATTAATTGCTCAACCGTTTCTCCGTTGGAAAAAGCTTTAGTGGGCACCTTGTAGAGCGCAATTTCCTGATGTAAAATCTCCTCCGTGTGGTAATAGAAGGCTTTGATCACATCCACTTGCTTATCTAGTTGGGCAACAAGTTTTTCCACCTGCTCTTCTGTCACTTTAACAACAATCGTGAAGCGGTGGATTCCTTCCATCGAAGATTGTGATGTGGTTAAACTTTCCACATTAATATGTCGACGAGTAAATACTGCAACAACCCTAGTCACCAGGCCAGTTTTATGTTCGGTAAATACACAGATCGTGAATTCTTTTTTCATATTGAAGCGTATCTTTTTCCCTCGGGAAATTTAAAAAATTATTCAAGTCGGATTTCGGAAACAGAGCATCCAGTGGCCACCATAGGAAAAACATTTTCCTCTTTTTCGACGCGCACATGTAAAAGATATGGACCTTCGTATTCCAGCATATCTTCAATGGCGCCCTGTAACTCCTGTGGATCACTAATAGATTTTCCTTTTACCCCAAAGCCTTCGGCAATCTTTATAAAATCTGGGTTTTGTAGTGCTACTGAGGAGTAGCGTCGGTCAAAGAACAATTGTTGCCATTGCCTGACCATTCCCAGGTATTCATTATCTAACAATACAATTTTAACTCCTACATCCCACTGCGAGCACATGCCCAATTCTTGAAGTGTCATTTGAAACCCTCCATCTCCAACAAAGACAACAACTTGCTTTTCCGGGTTTGCCAATTTAGCACCAAAGGCTGCAGGTAAACCAAAGCCCATCGTGCCAGCACCACCAGAGGAAACCCATTGGTTTGTTCCTTTATAGGTGTAGTATCGTGCAGCTGCCATCTGATGTTGACCCACATCTGTTGTAACAATCGCTAAGCCATCCGTTTGTCGTGAAACTTCACTTACAACTTGTCCCATCCTAATCTCTCCCAACGGGCTAGCCTGCGTATCGCGACGAATTACTTTTTCGTATTCCAATTTGGCGCAAGCTTCAAATTCTGCTAACCAGTCCGGATAGTTCTTCTTCTCCACTAAAGGCAACAAAACCTCCAAGGCTTCTTTCGCATCAGCCAAAACGGCCACATCCGCCTTTACATTTTTATTGATCTCAGAAGCATCAATTTCAATATGTATTACTTTAGCTTGTTTTGCGTATTTAGCTAAATTCCCCGTAACCCGATCATCAAAGCGCATCCCAATAGCAATCAGAACATCACATTCATTGGTCTTCACGTTTGGACCATAATTTCCGTGCATTCCTAACATTCCCATGTGCAACGGGTGATCAGAAGGGATTGAAGAGAGTCCCTGGATGGTACTACCCAGGGGAATTCCGGTTTTTTCTACAAACTGTTTAAATATTTCTTGTGCGTGGGAAATCTGAATCCCATGACCTGCCAGGATAAAAGGCTTTTGAGCGCTATTGATTAATTCAGCAGCAGCTTTCACCGCACTAAGATTCACCTTCGGATGGGGATGGTAAGAGCGAATGATTGGATTTTTTGCATACTTAAAATCCATGATCTCCAGTTGTGCGTCTTTTGTTATATCTATTATCACTGGACCTGGCCGACCAGAGTTAGCAATATAAAATGCCTTGGCAAATACCTCAGGTATTTCCTTCGCTTTAGTTACTTGATAATTCCATTTAGTAACCGGCATGGTACAACCGATCACATCTGTTTCTTGAAAGGCGTCTGACCCCAAGACCTTGCTGGAAACCTGCCCGGTGATGCAAACCAAAGGCGTTGAGTCCATCATCGCATCACACAGACCAGTGATCAGGTTCGTTGCGCCAGGGCCAGAGGTCGCCATGCAAACCCCGGTTTTACGAGTTACCCTGGCAAAGCCCTGAGCGGCGTGAATAGCTCCTTGTTCATGTCTAGGCAAAATATGTCGAAGCCGATCCTGATAATAAAACAGACGATCATAAACCGGCATGATCGCTCCACCCGGATAGCCAAAAATGGTGTTCACCCCTTCTTCGAGTAAACAGCGCAAAACTGCTTCCGCTCCGTTAATCTGCGCTACACTTGCCGCTTGTCCGCTCGTTGTTGGACTTTGCTGTGGATTAGATTGAGACATGTGGTAGTTTTTATTTAACCTATTACTGTAAAAAATGACATATATCTTATTCTGTAATGCTTTGACAAATAATTTTTATTCGTATGATTTGACTCATACAAGCAATTTTAAATTATAAAACAAACATGGTTTACTTGGCGCTCTTTATACTAGGGCTAATTATAAAATCAAAAGAGCTTTACTTTGGCAAGTATTCAATCTGGTCAAAATGTTTTTTAAAATGTAACACATCCTTCGCTAGCAGACGCAACTAGTTTACTATATTTTAGTAACGCTATTCCTGAAGGAGGTAATTCCGGAGCTTCCCAGTGAGCACGTCTTAGATCTAACACTTCTTTCGTCAAGTCAACTTCAATCAAATTATTGACTGCATCTATGGTAATCTCATCTCCGTCTTCTACCAACGCAATTGTTCCTCCCAGCCAGGCCTCGGGTGTAATGTGACCGACCACAAATCCATGAGTTCCACCGGAGAAACGACCGTCAGTGATCAAGGCCACGGATTTCCCCAGTCCTGCTCCCATGATAGCTGCGGTTGGCTTTAGCATTTCTGGCATTCCTGGACCTCCTTTGGGTCCACAATAGCGTATAACAATAACCTCCCCGGCATTAACTTCACCGGCAGAGATCGCATCGTTAGCGGCTTGCTCTCCATTAAATACCCTTGCTTTACCTTTAAATACTTCTCCTTCCTTTCCTGTAATTTTTGCAACGGCCCCCTTTTCGGCTAAATTTCCAAAGAGGATCTGAAGGTGTCCCGAAGCCTTGATCGGTTGATCAAAAGGTCGGATTACGTCTTGTTCATCGCTTAACACAGAAACCTCAGCCAGGTTTTCTGCTAGGGTCTTTCCGGTTACAGTCAAACAGTCGCCATGAAGCAAGCCTTCATTTAGCATCGTTTTTAACACGGCGGGAATACCTCCCACTTTGTGTAAATCCTCCATTACATATTTACCACTTGGTTTTAAATCTGCTAGAAATGGCGTTTTATCAGAAATCCTTTGAAAGTCATTAATAGTAAGCGGCACATTAACCGATTTTGCCATGGCAATCAGATGCATCACCGCATTGGTAGAACCTCCGAGCAATGTAATCAGACGTATGGCATTTTCAAAAGCCTCTCGTGTCATAATATCTTTAGGGCAAATATTCTTTTCTAACAATAACCTAATTGCCGCACCAACTTTATTACATTCCTGTTGTTTTGCTCCACTAACTGCAGGATTAGAAGCATTATAAGGAAGGCTCATTCCCATTGCTTCGATTGCGGAAGCCATCGTATTTGCTGTATACATTCCTCCACAAGCCCCGGGGCCAGGGCAAGCATTACGTACCACTGCTTTAAACTCTTGCTCATCAATATCTCCGGCAATCTTCTGGCCCAATGCCTCAAATGCCGAAACGATATCTAACTTCCGATTATTTAGACAGCCTGGTTGGATTGTACCTCCGTAGACAAGAATGGATGGTCGGTTTAAACGACCTAAAGCCATCATTGCTCCAGGCATATTTTTATCACAACCAACAACCGCGACAACCGCATCATAATATTGAGCCCCTACAACTGTTTCAATGGAATCCGCGATCAAATCTCGAGATGGGAGTGAATAACGCATTCCAGGTGTACCCATAGAGATTCCATCACTTACACCGATCGTATGAAAAATCAATCCTATGAGTGGTTCTGTATTAATGCTCTTTTTGATTTCAATAGCCAGCCCATTCAAGTGCATATTACATGGGTTACCTTCCCATCCGGTACTCACGATACCTACCTGAGGTTTCTTTAGGTCCTCTGTACTTAAGCCAATCGCATGTAACATTGCTTGCGCGGCAGGCTGAGTGGCATCCTGTGTGACTGTTTTACTATAATGATTTGGTACCGGTTTCTCCATAAAAGTCTTTCGTCTGGTTATGCTTAAGTAGAGTTTAAATATAAAAATACAGGCAAAGCTATTAGTCCTTCTTCTTAGTTAAAAATCATTATCGATGTATTTTACAGTACCTAAGCACAGAACTAAAGAAATAACTTCCTGTAAATGAGCTGCTTAGCTCTAAAAAAATACGAAGGCAAATGAAAAGAGCCGTTCCCAAATGGAAACGGCTCTTTTCAACTTCAGTATGAAATTACCATTCCCAATCATCAGGTCACGATGACCACGATGTTAATAATGGTAATGTTAATCACGTTAATTGTAGATGCTATCATTTTTGTAGTGATTTATGCTACAGACGTCCAATCTGTTCTTTTTTTCAGAAAAGTGCAAGTCTTAAAGCAATTTTTTAGCTTGTCCTACCCAATCGTCTCGTTCGATTCTTCCTGGAAAAAACTGAATAGCCTCCGTAAGGGATTGAATAAAAGGAGGGTCAAACTGGCTCACTTGTTTGAAGGTATAGATACCTAAAGCATTTAACTTTTGCTCGATAAAGGGACCAATACCATTAATCTTTTTTAGATCATCTTTTTCTGCTAAAGTAGATTTGTGGATATTTTCGCCGAGCTTTTCATTAATAATTTTTTTAGCTTCTTCTACCCGTGTTAGGGTGAAATAATCTGATTCGTCTTCATCTCCCTCCTCAATGTCTTCCAGGTCATCCGCTTCGACTATAATGACATTCTGCTCTTCGCTCTCTAAATATTGAACTCTCGATTCTAATGCCGCCATTCTTTTTTCCGTTTCCCTTAACAGCATTTCAAATTGATTGAAGTTGTTTTTTGTGGTTGAACCATCTACGATTTCATTGTTATTTGAAAGTTCGTCCAAGTCAACTTCTTCGGTTTCAGCTGCTGCTAATTGCGTTTGCAGCCGTTCTATCTCGCTTTGTAATTCTTGTTGAACCTGGAGCCAACTTTCCTTATCTAAGCTCAAAGCCTGAAGATCCCTGTTAACATGTTCTAATGCTAGTTCTGCTTTTTTTAAGTCTGCTGTTTTTAAATCTAATTCTGATTCCAGACTTTCATGCCTAATATTTAACTCCGAGAGCATTTTATCTTTTTCAATAATTTCTTCCCGCTGTCGCTTTAATTTTTTTCGATAATAAAGACGAGTAAAGAACCAACCAATTAAATAGGCGCCCAATAAAGCGAGCAGCAGCACCAGGCTATCGGTAACGGTCAAACTAGTAAATAACTGGGAAAAGAAATCTGAAAAATTTTGCCAACTCATAAATATATTATACAATTAATTTAGGATCAAAATTGATATTTACCGCATGGATTGAGCACGAAGCAATCTGTCAATACTAAAGGTAAGCGGTTCAGAAGAAACATTATCCTGAACAATTTCAGTTTTCTGACGAATACGATTCTTATTGACTCCCCTCTCAACCACCTCAATCATAATATAGCTTGTCCGTTGATTACCCAAGTTTTCGATAAATTTAGTGGTATTAGAGCCATTCGATATATTTGCAGTAATAGTCAATTGCTTATTGGGGTTTGAGATCAGATAAGCGGCCACCAAATCCAGAAAAGCCTCATTGTCAGGTGTCATTTCGGGAAGAGCCTGCCCAGGCTGGAAATAAAACTGCTGGAAATCGGCGATTACAGCTGAGTCTTCATCAACAAGCATTAGACTGTTAATGAGTTGACTTTCCGGAGGTTGTATTTGTGGTTCAACTGGAACTAGGTCAATAGGACAATGCTGTTTTATTTTACAAACATAATAGTAACGAACCGGCAAAGCCCACAAGACTAGTATCATAAAACTAATACCTGCATATCTCATAGTATGTGTCTACTTTCATCAAGTCAATCGTGAATTGATAACTTAATGAAGTGAATTTACTATTTAATAATGAAATATCATAAAGTACACAGGTTTGGCTTATCTTGCATACATGAATTGGCAACCTGTTATCAATGGCTTTAAGGCCTATTTGATGTTAGAAAAATCGCTATCAAACAATAGCATTGTAGCTTATTTGCAGGACGTGGATAAACTTGAAAGCTATCTCAAATTACAGGATTTGGACCTGTCTCCGCAAGAAGTTACTGTCAAATATTTAGAAGGTTTTATTTATTGGCTCAATGACTTAGGCTTAGGGGCCTCTTCTCAGGCTCGTATAATTTCCGGAATTCGTGCCTTCTACCGTTATTTATTGCTTGAAGATCTGACAGAGGAAGATCCAACCGAACTACTTGAGGGACCACGTCTGCAACGCAATATTCCAGAAGTTTTAAGTGTAGGAGAAGTTCAACGCATTTTCGCTGCGATTGACCTGAGTCACCCACAAGGTACGCGTAACAGGGCCATGCTGGAAACACTATATGCTTGTGGGTTGCGAGTCAGTGAACTGACAAACTTAAAGATCTCAAATCTTTTTCTGGATGTTGGTTTCGTTAAAATAATTGGGAAAAATGATAAAGAACGAATTGTACCAATCGGAGGAGAAGCAGCAAAACAAATTCGATTATATATAGAAAATGATCGCATGAACCTGCCGATAATTCATGATGAAGCCGCTAATATAGTTTTTCTTAATCGACGGGGTCGCCAACTAACTCGAGTGATGATCTTTACAATTATTAAAAACTTGACCAAAATTGCTGGGATTGAAAAAACCGTAAGTCCACATACTTTTCGTCATTCTTTTGCCACCCACCTGGTTGAAGGTGGTGCTGATTTAAAAGCGGTACAGGATATGCTAGGACATGAATCAATTACTACTACGGAGATTTACACCCATTTGGATCGAGAATATTTACGAGAAACTATATTAATGTTTCACCCTAGAGGAAAGGAGAAATAAATATCCTTAAGTAATTCGTGTTGTAAAAGTTAATTTTGTTAAGACTAATTTAAGATTGAATAATTTCGAACTGAGGCCACTAAAAACCTGTTACCATATATAGAAACAGGTTCTTTTTATCGTTTTATACAGAAATTATTTAAGGACCGACCAACTTTAAAACCAGAAATATGCGGTATCTGATTCTCATTTTACTTGGAATATTTTTCTTTTTAACCATCATGTCTTGTGGTGTAACTAATTGGCTTGCCTCTAAAGAACGGACCTTGTCCGAGTCCGTTGTTGTTACCAAAAACCTGGAAGGGGATTATATCTTTAACTTTTACGAACCTGATGATTGGAAAGTTTTCATGGGCCCCAGCCCGAGTGAAATCAATTATGACTTTGTAGCCGCTCAAAGCAAAGGAAGGACTATGCGGGTAGCACGAATTAGCCCTAACGACCGTCTCTATTTTGCTGTAACAGCTCCTGACAGAGATACTTTCATTGTTAGCGAGCGACGTATCCCCATGGAAGGGTCAAAAAATTTCCGTGATATTGGTGGTTTGCCTACAAAAGATGGTCGCTATGTTTCTTGGGGAAAAATTTATCGGGCAGATAAGCTATCAGACCTTTCGAGCCGTGACTTAGATTATTTTGCTAACCTTGGAATTCATACCATTATTGATTTCCGGAATGATGTAGAAGTAAATAAACACCCTGATCGTTATCCATCGAGTTATCCCATCGAATATCTTCGTCACCCAATAGGAGATAAAGAAGGAGAGACCTATGCTGCATTTGAACATAAAGTACGGAAGAAGAAAATTGTAGGAAAACAAGTCAAAGAATTATTTGCTGAATTAATGACTCAGTTCGCCGATAGTGTCGCGGGGGATTTTAAGCCCTTATTTGACCGATTACTTTTGGACGATTCCACACCATTAGTCTATCACTGTTCTGGAGGTAAAGATAGAACAGGCTATGCTTCTGCAATGATCTTATTGGCGCTTGGAGTAGATGAGGAAACGGTAAGAAAGGAATACTTAATGTCTAATTACTATCGATATGATAAGAATAAAAAGAATATGCGAATTGCTAGGTTATTATTCTATGACCTAAGTACTTTGGAGTATTTAATGGTTGTACAGCAAGAGTATATTGATGCTGTATTTAATGTAATCAAAGACTATGGTGGGGTGGATCAATACTTGGAAGATAAATTTGATCTTACTTTCGAAAAAAGAGAATTACTCCGAGAAAAATACACCTTTGGCTGTATGTGCGGAGAGCCTACGGAGGGATTAGAGGCGAAGGCAAAATAAAGACAAAAGCCTCTTTCCTTTTACCTAATACTTGATGCAGACATTTTTGGCTTCTGTGAAAAATCGCATTGCCTCCAAACCACCTTCCCTGCCCACACCTGAATTTTTCACTCCACCAAATGGAGTCCTCAAATCCCTAACCATCCAGCAATTTATCCATACGATTCCGGCATCCAAATTTTCTGCCATTCGGTTAGCACGGCTAATATCCTGTGTCCATACTGTAGCCGAAAGACCATATTTTGTACTATTTGCATACAATAATGCTTCTTCTTCAGTATCGAATGGAGCAATGGTTACAATGGGTCCAAAAATTTCTTCTTGATTAGTACGGCAATCGTGAGGTAACCCCTCAATTACTGCTGGCCGAATATAGTATCCTCCCTCAAAATCTCCTTTAACTTTTACTTGAGTACCACCGCAGAGGATTGTCCCCCCTTCAACTTCTGCCAAAGCGAGATATCCTTTTATTTTCTCTAAATGGCTTTGAGAAACGAGTGCTCCAAGGTCAGTAATCCCAGCAAGGGGATCTCCAACTTTGATGAATTGTGTCCGCTTTACAAGTTCTGCTTTGAACCTTTCGTACAATGGGCGTTCAATGTAAATTCGAGATCCACATAAACAAATTTGCCCATTATTAGAAAAAGACGAGCGTAAAGTATCAACGATCATCCGGTCAAAATCACAATCCGCAAATATAATGTTAGGGTTTTTCCCTCCTAACTCTAACGACAATTTCTTAAACATGGGTGCCGCAATTTTTGCAATACGCCGCCCTGTTTCTGTTCCACCTGTGAAAGAAATAGCTTT